>JAEZUZ010000039.1 GCA_023443345.1 Bacillota bacterium | reverse complement strand
CCATAAAAGTGATGCTGTTACAACTAATCCAATAAGTATATTTTTTAGTAAATTTCCTCTTGTTAAAGCAACAACCATTGCAACTCTAAAAGGAACTACAGCTAAATCTGCAAATGGAAGAACTCTATTTCCAGGTAAAATTAGTGCCATTGCAATTGTTAGAGGAATAATAATTAAAGCTGTTGTTATAACATCAGAATTTCCAACTACTACTGCAGCGTCTAATCCAATAAATAATCTATAATTTTTAAATTTCTTCTGACAGAAATTCTGAGCAGCATCAGAAATTGGCATAAGACCTTCCATAAATAAAGCTGTCATCTTAGGAATTAAAATAAGTACTGCTGACATACTAACTCCTAGCTTAAGAAGTGAAGTAAGATCATATCCTGCAAGAGCTCCTATTGCTAAACCAATTAATAATCCCATTATCATTTGGTCTCCAAAAAAACCTAAATATTTAGAAGCATCTTTAATTGAAAATTTAGAATCTCTAATAAATGGTATTTTATCTAAAACCCAATTTAAAGGCCAAGCAATTACTAAAGATGAAAGTGCTGATACTGTAGGAAGAGATACTCCTGGAATACCAAAAAATTCCTCTACCATTGGCTGAGACCAATCTGAAAATTTAAATGTTATTATTGCCATACTTGCACTAGCTGAAACTGCTAAAATTATGTTCTTAGTTACAAAATAAGTCATAATTCCAACTATTGCCATATGATGATAATTCCATATATCAACATCTAAAGTCTGAGTCTTTTTTAAAACTAAAAGAACTATATTCACTATAAGTATTGTAAATATAAGAACTGCTATTATGGTTGAAGACCAAGTAACAGCTGCAATAGATCCCCAGCCAACATCAAGTACATCTAGATTTATTCCTATTCTTTCAACCATTGCCTTAGCTGCTGGCCCAATATTTGATGTCATAAAATCAAGTATTAATTTAATTCCAGCAAATCCTATTGCAAGTGTAAGTCCTGATTTAAAAGCTCTTGTAAATTTTAATCCAAAAATAAGTCCAATTATTGTAATTATTACTGGTAACATTACAAGTGGCCCTGCATTAATAATTAAATTGAATCCATCAATAAAATATTTAAACATTATTCCTCCTATTTAACTATTTCATATATTTCTTCTAACAATTCATTAGCACCAATACCAAGAAGAAGAGCCATTCCTTTGAGAACTGGTGTTGATCCAATGGTTGAATCAAACTGCCCTGTTGTAACTACTAGATCATAATCTTGAGCCTTTGTATTAACTTCCATCAATTTACATTGACTTATAACTACATTTACACCTTTTTCGCTAAGAAAATCTCTGATTTTTGATGCCACAACAGTAGAAGTAGCAATTCCATTTCCGCATGCAACTAAAATTTTCTTCATAAAACCTCCATAAATATATTTTTTATTTCTTGCTTGCTATTACTTTCTTTAATTTTTAATCTTAAAGATTCATCCTGAATTATTTTTACAATACTCTGCAACATTTCTAATTGAGCTTTTGGCTCAGAGATAGCTAACATTACTAAAATATCTATATCTATCTCTTCTTCGTTATTTTCCATATTTCTAAATTTAATTCCTTTTTCTAATGTCATAACTGCAATTGAAGTTGTATTAACTAAATCATTGCTTGTATGTGGAATTGCAATTTTTGGATAAGTAGATGGCAACCCTGTAGGATAATTTTTCTCTCTATCTATGATTGATTCAATATATTGTTCTTTTACATAACCCTTTAAATACAATTCATTAGCTAAAAATTTAAGTGCCTCTTCTCTATCCTTAAAATTCTTATTTATAAATATAAGATCGCTATCAATTTTTAAATTATTCATTGTAATCTCTCAATCTATCTCTATAATATTTAAAAGTATTTTCTATTTCTAAATTGCTCATATCTGATATTTTGCTATTTCCAAAAAATGAAGAACCAATACCTACATATTTAGCACCTGCTTTTATGTAGTCTATAAAGTTATCCCTGTTAACTCCACCAACGGCCATCAAATTCAAATCTTTAACTGGTGAAACAATATCTTTTATATACTTGCTTCCAAGACTTGAAAGTGGAAATACCTTTACAATATCAGCCCCCATATCTCTTTGATTTAATATCTCACTCATTGATAAAGCTCCGGGAATTTTTATTACATTCCTATCTTTTAGAAATTCAAAAATTTCTCTACTAAATCCTGCAGGCGATAGCATAAACTTAGCTCCACAATCATATGCTCTCTTTGCCATTTCTAAATTTAAAACCGTTCCTGCTCCAATAAATAATTGGCTATTTCTATCACTGAGTTTTTTAAGAATGTCAAAACTTTCATTACTATTTAAAGCAACTTCTAATGAGAAAAATTCACTATAGTCTCCAAGTAATTCTGATACTTTTAAAGCATCATATTCACTTACATTTCTTAAAATAATTGTTATTGTTGGAAACTTCATTTCACTCTCCTATAAAAAATTTATATATTTGATCTTCGCTAAATTGATTTATAAACTTGTCTAAAATATCCTTATCATTAGCTATTTCATACAATTTATTTATCGCTCTAATATGTCTATTTGTATCTTTAATAGCTACACCTGCTATAATATGTATGTTTTTCATCTTTGGAAATTCAACACCCTCTTTAATAACAAGTATTGATATACTATCTTTTGATATTTCGTTTAAACTATCACTATGAGCAACCGCCATAGAGGTTCCAAAATAACTGAAGTTTTCAATTTTATTAAATTCCTCCTTACATATATCTACATATTTTAAGCTTACATAACCTTTCTCAACTTGAGACTTAAAACAACAATCAACTGCTCCTTTAAAGTCTTTAAAGTTGTTTTCCTTAGCAATCAAATCTCTATCAAGATAATCCTCTAATCTAGGTAAGTAATCAAATTTAACACTTAAATCTACTCCTTCATTTATGAGAAGTAATTCTAAATTTTCCTTTAATTTCCTATAGTTATTTATTGTTGAATATTTTCTAACTAAATTTAAAATTTTATCAACTTTCTTTTCTAGATCATTTATTTCTAATTCACTTACGACTTTAAGTCTCAATTTACTTTTACTAATTTCATCCATATTGGGATCGATTACATAATTCTTAATATTTGTATCTATAACAACAGTTGAAAATATCAAGTCATAATCATCTTTAAAGTGTTCTAAATCCCTCACAGACATAGCAGATATAAAGTTTATTTCAGGAAATAAATTCTTAAGCCACGAAATCATAAGCTTTGATACCATAACTCCATTAGAACAAACTACAACTGCTCTCTTCTTTGGTTTTGGAAATTCCCTGTTTATAAAAATCATTTCGAAATATAGAGTTATAAGTCTTCTTTCTGCTGTTGGAATTTCTTTTCCTATAAATTCTTCAAGGGGTCTTATTACCTTTAAAATTATTGATTTTAGAAATTCGTCTTCCTTCTCTAATACACTTTCATTAAAATCGTCAATTTTTAAGTCATATATAACTCTAAATATAGTTGGTTTAAGG
>JAEZUZ010000013.1 GCA_023443345.1 Bacillota bacterium | reverse complement strand
GAGGAGATAGAAGAATTTGGATAGGAGTTCCATCTTCTAAAAATGGCATGTCTTCCTGAGGAAGAACTCTTGAGATAACACCCTTATTTCCGTGTCTTCCTGCCATCTTATCCCCTACAGATATCTTCTTCTTAGATGCTATATATACTCTTACTACTTCATTTACTCCTGGAGCCATTTCATCGTTGTTTTCTCTGCTAAACACCTTAACATCCACAACAATTCCGCCACTTCCATGAGGAACCTTAAGTGAGTTATCTCTAGCTTCTGTTGCTTTCTTTCCAAAGATAGCTCTTAAAATTCTCTCATGAGGAGTAGTTTCAGCTTCCCCCTTAGGAGTAATCTTTCCAACTAGGATATCGTTACTTTGAACTTCTGCACCAATTCTTACGATACCTCTAGCGTCTAAGTTTCTAAGTACCTTCTCGTTAACATTATGTATTTCTCTTGTAATTTCTTCAGGACCTAACTTTGTATCTCTTATTTCACATTCATATTCTTCGATGTGAATACTTGTAAGCACATCATCTCTTACTAGTTCTTCACTTATTAATATAGCATCCTCAAAGTTATATCCCTGCCAGTTCATATAAGCAACAAGTACATTTGTACCAAGAGCAAGCTCTCCATTTTCGGTTGAAGTTGACTCGCAGAGAAGTTGATCCTTCTCTACAAAATCACCCTTATTTACAACTACCTTGTGATTTACACATGTACCTTGGTTACTTCTCTTAAATTTAAGGGTCTTGTAGTGGTCTAAATCACCACTCTCATTTCTTACTATTACTTCGTCAGCTGTAGCTTTTATAACTTCACCTGCATTTTTTGCAAGGATTAGCACACCTGAATCATGAGCCACTCTATACTCTAGTCCAGTTCCAACAATAGGAGCTTTACTTCTCAATAGAGGTACTGCCTGCTTCTGCATGTTAGAACCCATCAAAGCACGAGTAGAGTCGTCATTTTCTAAGAAAGGAATAAGTGCTGTTGCAACAGATACCATCTGCTGAGAAGATACTTCCATATAGTCCAGTTCTTCTATAGGAAAATCCTTTATATCTCCCTTATTTCTTGCAACAACTCTATTTGCGATGATGCAATTATTTTTATCTAGAGGCTCATTTGCTGGAACTATTGTCTTTCCATCTTCTTGTTTTGCTGTCAAATAGACAACTTCATCACTTACCTTTCCTGTTGCCTTATCTATTTTTCTATATGGTGATTCTATAAAACCATACTCATTTATTCTTCCATAAGTTGAAAGATAAGATATAAGACCGATATTTGGTCCTTCTGGAGTTTCAATTGGACACATTCTTCCATAATGAGAATAGTGAACGTCACGAACTTCAAATCCAGCTCTATCCCTTGATAGACCTCCTGGTCCTAGCGCAGAAAGCCTTCTCTTATGTGTCAACTCAGCCAGTGGATTGTTTTGATCCATAAATTGTGAAAGCTGAGATGAACCAAAGAATTCCTTAATTGCTGCTGTAACAGGTTTGATATTTATAAGGTCTTTAGGAACTAGTTTTTGTCTATCTAAAGTTGAAAATCTATCTCTAATTCCCCTTTCAACTCTCGATACACCTATTCTAAATTGATTCTGTAAAAGCTCTCCAACACTTCTAATACGTCTGTTTTGTAGGTGGTCGATGTCATCTACATCTCCTAAGCCTTGGTATAGGTTAAAGAAGTAAGAAATACAAGCTAGAAGATCATCTTTTGTAACATTCATAGGAATGAGATCATTAACTCTAGCATAAATTTCCTCTATTCTTTCCTTTGGATCTTCTATAGAATTCAAAATTTCTTCTAAAACAGGGTAGTAAACCCTTTCATTTATAATAGATTTATCAATACCTTCTATAAATTTGTCAATTGATACAGTTCTATTACCAACAACATGTATTTCTTGATCATTTTTTCCTTCTAAGTAGACAATAAAAGCACCGCTGTCATCGATTTCTGCAGCTAATTCTTCATCTACAACATCTCCCTTAGAAGCAACTAGTTCTCCTGTATATTCATTAAATACATCTCTAGAAAGAGTATGGCCAATAATTCTATCACTTAAAGATAATTTTTGATTGTACTTGTATCTTCCAACCCTAGCAAGGTCATATCTCTTAGGGTCAAAGAACATTGAAAATATAAGACCTGTTGCACTATCAACACTTGAAGGTTCATTTGGTCTTAGTTTCTTATAAATTTCTAACATACCCTCATCTGAATTAGTTGTGGTATCCTTTTCAAGAGTCTTTAGGAGTCTTTCAGATTCACCAAGCAACTCTATAATATTGCTATCAGATGGATATCCCAAAATTCTAATAAGTGCTGTAACAGGAAGCTTTCTTGTCCTATCTATACGCACAGAAAGAGTATCTGCTCGGTCTGTCTCAAATTCAAGCCAAGCTCCCCTGTTCGGGATGATTTGTCCTGAGAAAATTTCCTCACCTGACTTATCAATTTCCTTACTGTAATATGCAGACGGGCTTCTTACTAACTGACTTACAATAACACGTTCAGCTCCATTGATAATAAATGTTCCTGTCTCTGTCATAATAGGTAAATCACCAAAGAAAACATTTTGTTCTTGGATTACACCTGTAGTCTTATTTGTAAGCCTAACTTTTACCTTTAATGGTATTGCATAAGTTACATCTCTTTCTTTACATTCTTGAATTGAATATTTCGGATCTGATTCAAAGTAATGATCTAAAAATTCAATCATCAATTCCTTAGAGAAATCATAAATTGGAGAAATATCTTTAAGCGCTTGAGATAATCCTTCCTTCTTAAACCACTCAAAGGATTTTGTCTGAATTTCCAACAGTTCAGGAAGATCTATAAGATTTTTAATCCTTGAAAAAGACTCTCTCTGAACATTCCCTAGTTTCACAGGATGTGGCATGAACGTTCACCCCTCTTTTCTATTTTTTGTGACTATAGTCTTTAAAAATTGCACAAATTGCCATACTAATACATTAAATAATATTATCACTACGATGTAAAGGTGTCAAT
>JAEZUZ010000037.1 GCA_023443345.1 Bacillota bacterium | reverse complement strand
GTTTAATGATTGAGGGGACTAATCTCCACATATGTGACCTAAAGTATGGGAAAGGAGTTCCAGTTAGTGCAGAAAAAAATTCCCAACTTATGCTTTATGCATTAGGTGCTTATAGTGAATATTCTTTTCTATACAAGATTGATAAGATCACTCTTCATATAATTCAACCTAGACTTGATAATTATTCAAGCTATGAATTAAATGTTGATGAACTACTTGAATTTGGAGAAGTGGTTAAAGAAAAATCACAAATAGCTTTAAGTGGTAATGGAGAGTTTAAAACGGGGGGTCATTGTAAATTTTGTAAAGCAAAATCAAAGTGTAGGGCAAGGTCAGAAGAGAATATAAAACTAGCTGAATTTACAAAATATTTTCCACCTTTAATCACTGATGATGAAGTTGGAGATTATCTAACAAAAGCTTACGATATAGCTAATTGGGTTAAAGATTTAGAAGAGTATGCCCTTAATCAATGTTTAGCAGGAGGCTCAATAAAGGGTTGGAAAGCAGTTGAAGGAAGAAGTGTAAGAAAGGTTGTAGATGAAATAGGCTTAATCAATGAGCTAAAAGAAAATGGATTTGATGAAGCAGTAATCTATAAACCTAAACAATTAGAAACTATAACAAATTTAGAAAAATTAGTTGGTAAAAAACTTTTTGGAGAAATTTCAAAAGAGTATATAGAGAAACCAAAAGGCAAGCCAACACTTGTAAAAGAATCAGATAAGAGAGAAAAAATAACAAATTCAAAAAAAGCAGAAGAAGTATTTAAGGAGGAAATATAAATGAATAATACAGAAGTAACAACAGGAAAAGTAAGACTAAGCTATGTAAATGTGTTTAAACCAAAGGCAATGCAACCAGGACAAGAAGAAAAATATAGTTGTACTATATTAATCCCAAAAACTGATGTTGCTACTAAACAAAGAATAGACGCAGCAATAGAGAGTGCAAAGAAAAAAGGTGCAGATGATAAGTGGGCAGGAGTTATTCCACCAATACTACCAATACCACTTCATGATGGAGATGGTGCTAGACCTAGTGATGGATTATCATATGGAGATGAATGTAAGGGACATTGGGTAATGACTGCAAGTGCTAAAGCCGATTATCCACCTGATGTAGTTGATCAAAACTTAAATCCAATTATAAATCAATCGGAAATATATAGTGGGTGCTATGCAAGGGTAAATATTCAGTTTTATCCATATGGTGGCGGTAAAACAGGATTTAAAAAAGGTATAGGAGTAGGACTTGGGCCAATACAAAAACTAGAAGACGGAGAGCCACTTGGTAGTGGGCCAAAGATGGCAAGTAGTGTATTTGGTGTAGTTGAATCAGAAGGAGTAAAAATAAATCCATTAACTGGCCAACCAATGTAATTATTAGGGGGCGAAAGCTCCCTATATTTTTAATATAAGATATGAAAGATGATATTAAATGAAAGATTTAAGTATAGATATAGAAACTTTTAGTAGTGAAGAGATAGGTAAAACAGGACTGTATAAGTATGCACAGTCTAGTGATTTTGAAATTCTTTTATTCGCATACTCCGTCGATTTTGGAGAGGTAAAAATAGTTGATTTAGCTCAAGGAGAAAAAATACCTGAAGAAATATTAGTGGCTCTTAATGATAAAAATGTAAAGAAACATGCATATAATGCACCTTTTGAGTGGTACTGTCTAAATAGTGCGGGATATAAGACCGAAATAGACCAATGGGAAGATACAATGTTCTATGGCTTATATTTAGGCTATACTGCAGGGCTTGAGGCTACAGGAAAGGCAATAGGACTACCACAGGACAAACAGAAATTAAACACTGGTAAAGCACTTATAAGGTATTTTTGTATTCCTTGTAAACCTACCAAATCAAACAATTATAGAACTAGAAATCTACCACAACACGATATGGATAGATGGAATTTATTTAAAGAATATTGTTTGCAAGATGTAGTAACTGAAATGGAAATTTACAAAAGACTTAATTTTTTTAAAATTCCTAAATCGGAACAGAAACTTTGGGAGTTTGATATAGAAATGAACGCTAAAGGCATTTTAGTAGATTCAGAACTAATTGAAAGTGCTTTATATGTAGACAATGAGATAACTAATAATCTAATGAATGAAGCTAAAGCTATATCAAAGCTAGACAATCCAAACAGTGCAACTCAACTATTAAACTATCTAAACGATAATGGTATGGATAATGTTTGTAATCTTCAAAAAGCAACCGTTTCTGAATTATTGTCTAATGATGATTTAAAGGACGACAATAGAAGATTACTAGAGATAAGAAAAGAATTAGCAAAGACAAGTATTAAAAAATACGTTGCTATGAATGTAGCTAAAGGTAATGACAATAGAGTTAGGGGACTTTTACAGTTTTATGGAGCTAATAGAACTGGAAGATGGGCAGGCAGACTTGTACAGGTGCAGAATTTGCCT
Source organism: Bacillota bacterium (assembly GCA_023443345.1). Taxonomy (GTDB): domain Bacteria; phylum Bacillota; class Clostridia; order Peptostreptococcales; family Acidaminobacteraceae; genus JAEZUZ01. The sequence continues at coordinate 448 of JAEZUZ010000037.1, read as the reverse complement.
AGAAACTATTTAGGCACATTAGACATAGCAAGAGAGCTTGTAAAACACAGAAATATAAAAGGACTAGAGATTCTTTATGGTAATGTTTCAGATACTTTATCACAACTTATAAGAACTGCTTTTATACCGTCTAAAGATAAATTTATAGTTGCTGATTTTAGTGCTATAGAAGCAAGGGTTATTGCTTGGCTTGCTAAAGAGAGATGGGTAGAAGATGTATTTGCAACTCATGGAAAAATATATGAAGCTACTGCAAGTCAAATGTTCGGTGTTCCAATTGAAAAAATAACAAAAGGAAATCCAGAATATTCTTTAAGACAAAAAGGAAAAATTGCACAACTTGCCCTTGGATATCAAGGTTCAGTCGGTGCTATGAAAGCCATGGGAGCTTTAAATATGGGATTAACAGAAGAAGAACTACCAGATATTGTATCAAGATGGAGAAATG
>JAEZUZ010000028.1 GCA_023443345.1 Bacillota bacterium | reverse complement strand
CCTACAAATCACCTAGATATATTTATGAAAAGCAACTTTGAAAGTGCAATACTTAAATACGAAGGTCCTGTATTTATAATTAGTCACGATAGATATTTCTTAAATAAAGTCTGCAATAGAATCTTCCATATAGAAAATAATAAACTGACTACATTTGATGGAAATTACGATGAATATATAGAATACAAAAAGAAAAATAAAGTTGAAGCAATTAATATTAATTCTAAAAACAAATATTACAATAAGAAAGAAAATATAAAAAATAATAAAAGTAAAGTCGATATCGATAAAATAGAACAAGAAATAAATGAACTAGAAATAGAGATTAGTGAATTAAGTGTTGAATTAAATAATCCGGAATTGTATAATAATACAATCAAATACAAACAGACACTTGATAAATATGCAGAATTAGAGAATGAAAAGGAAAAATTGACCCAAATTTGGTTAGAAAATATGGAGGAATAATGTTTAACGAAGTAAGAAGTATTATTGCAAAAGAATTAAATATTGATGAAGAAAAAATTCAACTTGACACAAATCTTAAAAAGGATCTAGATGCTGATAGTGGAACAATACTTGAAATCATTTTTGAATTGGAAGACAAACTAGATGTAGTTTTACCAGATGATCTCACAGAAATAGTTACTACAGTGGAAGACCTTGTAAATGTAATTGAAAATTCAAGAGAATAATAAAAGCATCATTATAAAATGATGCTTTTTTTCTTTAAACTAATTGTGTATCTTCCTTAGGCAATTTCTTTCTCACCTTTAGATAACATAGTATGTGTACTAATGCTGTAAGTGCCCAGCTTATTGGATAAGAAATATATAAGACTTCTAAAGTTCTATATATTTGGAAAATTGTAAATACCCAAATTATTCTACTTAAACAAGCTCCTATTAGAGATACTATCATTGGCATTACTGAATATCCCATACCTCTTAGAACACCAACCGGAGTTTCCATAAACCCAATTAAGAAGTATAATGTTCCGCAGTAAAGAAGTCTTATCATACCTACTCTTACAACTTCAGGATCATTAGTATATATAGATATCAAATATGGTCCAAGGAAATATAGCATAGCAGATAGACAAACACCTAATACTCCTACTACCGCCATTGATTTAACCATTATCTTATCTATTCTACTATATTTTTTAGCTCCAACATTCTGACCTGTAAATGTCAGTGATGTCTGATATATCGAGTTTAGAGTTACATATAGAAAAGCCTCTATGCTACTTCCTGCAGTATTAGCCGCTATTACTATTTTACCAAATGAGTTTATAGAAGATTGAATAATTACATTAGAAATACTAAATATAACTCCCTGTAGTCCAGCAGGAATACCAATCTTTAAAATTCTCTTGAGATGTTCTTTTGAAATCTTGATATCTGAAAATCTAAATTGCAAAAATCCTCTTGAATTAATCAAACTCATCATTACTAAGAATGCTGATACATATTGACTTATTATTGTTGCGTATGCAACACCATCTACATTCATGTGAAGTACTATTACAAAGAATAAGTTAAATATGACATTTAATATTCCAGCAAATGTCAAAAAGTAAAGTGGTCTCTTAGTATCTCCACAAGCCCTTAGAATTGTAGCTCCAAAGTTGTATATCATTAGTGCAGGCATTCCACAGAAATATATTTTCATATATAATGTTGAACCATCTATAACATCAAATGGTGTGCCCATCATCTCTAACAATTGTCTTGATAAAAATAATCCAACAAATGTAAGAAATATCCCTCCAAGTATACCTATTGTAATTGAGGTGTGAAGTGTCTTTGAAGCGCCTTCTTCGTCCTGAGCCCCAACACACTGGCTCATAACAACGCCAGCACCACCAGTTAATCCTATAAACCAGTTTACCAATAAATTTATAAGAGAAGATGTTGCACCAACAGCAGCTAGAGCACCATCACCTGCAAATTTACCAACAACTATGATGTCTGCAGCATTAAATAATAGCTGTAAAATACCAGATAAAATAATTGGTATACAAAAAAGAATCATAGGTTTTAATAAAGAACCCTTTGTCATTTCTATTTGTGAAGTTTTCATTTCTCCTCCAATGTAGGTTATTATACTTAAATTTTGAAAACTTCTCAAGCTATATACCAACTCTTAACAATAAAAAAAGCACAAGTTAACTTGTGCTTATTATTACTATTATTTTTGGTTGTATCTTTCTTCTACTACATCCCAGTTAACTACCTTAAACCACTCTTTTAGATAGTCTGCTCTTCTATTTTGGTATTTTAAGTAGTAAGCATGTTCCCAAACGTCATTTCCTAGAATTACTCTATATCCTTGAGATACTGGAGAATCTTGATTTGGTGTACTCATAACTTCTAACTTGCCATCTTTTTCAACTAGCCAAGTCCAACCACTTCCGAACTGACCAGCTCCCTTTTTATTGAACTCCTCTTTGAAATTTTCAAAGCTTCCAAAAGTCTTTTCAATTGCAGCTTTTAAATTTCCAACAGGCTCACTGCTACCACCTGGTGCCATTGTTGGCCAGAATAATAAGTGATTGTAGTGTCCACCACCGTTATTTCTAATAGCGTTCTTCTTATCTTGTGGAGCCTTATCTAAATTCTTAAGAATTTCTTCAATCTCCATTGATTCAAACTCTGTTCCTTCTATTGCAGAGTTTAAATTATTTACATATGCTTGATGATGCTTTGTATGATGAGTAACCATTGTCAATTCATCAATAACTGCATCTAGCGCGCCGTATGGATAACCTAGTTCAGGTAATTTAAACATAAAAACCTCCTTATTTATTGTTAAAAATATACCCTATTATTCTAATTCAAAACTTACTACTCCTGAAGTTTTAGTAAGTTTTTGGCATATCTCATTGTTATCTAAGTCTCTCTTAATAAAGCAGTACCAGTGTGTAGTACTTATATTGTCTTTATTGGTATATGATATCTGTTTTATATCATATCCTATCGGGTCAAGTATTTCTAAAATTTCTTCCTTTGTTAAATTTTCAAAAGAAATGTTTAGGTGCATATTATATTTAAAGAAAATATGCAGAATTGTCGATCCAAGCAAAATTATAATTGTTGTTATAACTCCAATTAAACTAAGACCAGCACCAATTGAAAGGCCAACTCCAACCATAGCCCAGATTCCTGCAGCTGTAGTTAATCCATGAATAGCCTTCTTCTTAACAATAATAGTTCCTGCCCCAAGAAAACCTACGGCTGTAACTGTACCTGCCGCTATACGACTAGGGTCTAACTTTATATTTAATCCCTCACCCTGAAGGGGAACAATATCAAAATATCCATATTTTGAGACTACCATTGTAAGAGCAGAAGCAAGACAAACTATAAAATGAGTTCTGACTCCAGCATATTTATCTCTCCTTTGTCTTTCTATACCTACTACTACTCCACATATACCAGATAGTATCAATCTAAATATAATATCTAATATTATTGTATCATCCATATTATCCTCTTAATTAAAATATCCTAATTCATTCATTTTTTCTACCAAAGTATATACCTTTGGCATTGCAATCATTCCTCCAGAATCTCCCGCTTCTTCAACAACGATTGCAAAACTATATAATTTTTCATCTTTTTGAAGAAAACCAATAGACCATGCATGGTCATTTCCTGAAGCATTTTCTGCTGTTCCTGTCTTTGCTCCAATCTCTACATCAAAAGATGGATAAAAATATCCATTATTTTGAAAACTGTAAATCATATCTTCTTTTACTTGTCTTGCGATTTCTCTAGTAGTAACTTCTGATAAAGTTTTAATTTGAGACTCAGATTTTACATTTCCTGAAGGTGTTAAAATTTTCTTGACTAGCATTGGTTGAACCATAACAGATTCATTGCCGATTGAAGCAGCTACCATTGCCATATGTAGAGGTGTAACTAGTGTCTTTCCCTGCCCAAAGGAAACAGAAGCTAATTCTGCCTCACCCATACCTTCATCTAGATAAGTTTTTGATGTTGCTACATCTAAGTCAAAAGGTATCTGTTTGTCAAAGTAAAATCTGCTGAGAATATCTTTAAGTTTAGAAACTCCTAATTCAACTCCCTTTCTACTAAAATAGGTGTTCGAAGAATATGTAAGAGCATCTCTTAAATCTATAGAGCCATATACTGCATTATCATAATTAAATACATCATAATCTACGTATGTCTCTTGTCCTGTATCCTCATAGTTCTGATCTATATTTGATTCTCTAATTGCACAGTCAACTATCACCTTAAATATTGATCCTGGTGTATACTGCGCCTGGGTAATTCTATTAAATAGAACTGAATCATTTTCTTCAATTAAATTGTCCCAAATTCCATCTACATTGTTGCTATCAAAGCTAGGAGCAGAAATCATAGTAAGAACTTCACCAGTCTTGGCATTCATAATTACTATAGAGCCCTTCTCTTCACTCATAAGTTCATTTGCTAAAGTTTGAAGATTGTCATCTAGTGTTAAAACTAGGTCATTGCCCTTTTGCTTATCTACAAGAGCCTTTCTAACCATATTTATAACATTTTCATCATCAAGATTTAGCAATTCTCTATTATATGAATTCTCTATTGCATACTTACCGTGATCTCTAGAGACATATCCAACTGAATGAGCATAGCTAAAAGGAGCCTGCTTTTCTCTGTATTCACTTCCATCTTCATTTTCTATACTTTGAGCTATTACGACTTTATTTCTATCGTATATTGTACCTCTATGTATTTTTGACTCATCTGCTATATTTCTTATATTATTGGGATGTTTTGATAACTTTGGTGCTTCAAATAATTCAAAATAAACAAGATATAGACAAATAAAACTGAAGATTATAGTCATAATTATAAGCAAAAATCTAAGTCTATTTCTTATATTTCTATTCATCTAAACTCTCCTTAGAGCAGTACTGCAGAACTCCTAATAGCATAAATGAAGCTATCATAGAACTACCACCATATGCCATAAAAGGTAAAGTTACTCCAGTGTGAGGAATCAATTTTAAAACTCCGCCTATTACAATAAAACTCTGAACTATAAATAATGAACTTGTGCAAAGTGCAACTATAGAATAAAAATCATCTTTCTGATTCATAGCTATTTTTATTCCTCTATAGAAAAGTATCAAATATAGAAGTAAAATTGAAACTCCCATAAATATACCCATTTCTTCAATTATTGAAGAATATATAAAATCTGATTCACTAAGAGGAATTACTGTGGGATTACCTTGACCTATTCCAGTGCCAAAAAATCCTCCACTAGATACAGCAAAAAGAGATTGAATTATCTGATAACCAAGTGTATCCATGTCATTCCAGGGATTGATCCACATATTAAATCTAACTCTCATGTGAGCAAATAATTTATATGCTAAAAATAGACCAACTATTGACATCATAAAGTTCAATATAATTGGCTTTCTGGATTTATCAAATATAAGTTGAGCCGAAAATAAAACGGCCATAAATATAGCTGCAGTACCTAATTCTCTCTGAATAAAGAATAGTCCTACTATAATGTATATTAAAAACACTAGAGGAAGTGAAGATAAATTTACTTTCTGTTTTCCATAAAAATGAACATAGTATCCCGCTATGAAAAATACAAATGCAAGCTTGGCAAATTCACCAGGTTGAAACACAAACGGTCCTATTGCAAGCCAATTTGTGGCTCCTCCTAGGGTTCTACCTAAAACTATAGTTACTGCCAAAAGGAAGAAAATTATAAAGTAGTAAAACCACATAAATTTCTTCCAAAACATTCCTGTCTTCTCTAAAAAATAATAGACAAGATAGAAAATTATAAGCCCAAGTATGTAAAATATAAGCTGTCTAAATCCAAGATGGCTATTTATTCTGTAGATCATAATAAGGC
>JAEZUZ010000010.1 GCA_023443345.1 Bacillota bacterium | reverse complement strand
GTTTCTATCTTCTTCAATGGGATTTGGAATAATGGCAGTATCTAAGGTCTTTGTCCCAATATTTTATGGCAGAGGATTTGAGACATGTATATACCTATTTATAATACTTGCTCCGAGCTGTCTGTTTTTAGCGTTTGGAAATGTAATTAGGACTCAGTACTTACTTCCTAATAGATTAGACCACATATATGTAATATCTGCATTTATAGGTGCTGGTATAAATATAATTATAAATTTAATTTTAATACCGATACTTGGTTCTGTTGGAGCTGCTATAGGAACTCTGTTTGCTGAGGCAGGAGTTTGTATATATCAGGCCTATAAGGTGAGTATATTTATTCCTGTTGGCAACTACTTTCTAAAAAGTTTGCCATTTATATTTTCGGGTTTTATAATGTTTATCTCAGTATATTTTATGAGCGGATTTATGAGTAATTCTGTAATTTCTCTATTTGCTCTGATATTTTCAGGGGTTGCGATATACTTCATTATATTTGGGATTATATTCTATACATACAAACTAATATTTAAGAAGAGAATTATATGATCTGTGTCTATGACATAGATTTTTTTTGTATAAAGTGGTATCATAGTATAAATTATAAACTTAAGGAAGCCTATGGAAATATACAGTTTAGTATTTATGATAGTAATGGTGCTTGCTTTTTTTGAGTGCCTATTTATGACCTATGAAAATATAAAAGTAGGAGATACACTTTTAACTAAAGATCATTATAAATCTTCTAGGTATTTAGTGTTCTTTTTTGCAATGGGAGTGCTATTTATAATAGCAGCCTTTAGATATAGGACAGTTGGAATAGATATGTCAAGGTACATACCTAGGTATGAAATTATAGCAAATACGCCTTGGAGCGAACTTTGGAGCCTTCCAAAACGTTGGGGCTTTGAGAAGGGATTTATAGTTATATGTAAGCTAATTTCCTATGTTCCGTTGGGTCCACAGCAGACATTTACCATGGTAACATCATTTATGATAATATCTGGTATGTACATTTTCATGAAGAAATTTTCTATAGCTCCATTCGTGAGCTTAGTTGTATATATAAGCTATGGATATTGGACGAACTCTTTTAACGTAGTAAGGCAGTATTTAGCTATTGCAATATTGTGTGTTGCACTTAAATACTTTGTTGAAAACAAGAAAAAAATGGCCTACTTACTTACAATATTGACAATAACTATCCATACATCTTCTGCAGTATTTATTCCTGTATTTTTGCTATCAAAAGTTAAATTTACAAAGAAGTGGATGATAGTTTCGTTAGTTATTTCATCAATAGTTTTAGTAATACCTCTAAGTTTAGTTAACTACTTGCTTTCTTTAACGCCATACCAGTGGTATATTACAAGGAGTGGTTCAGGAGAGTCTATCTTAATAGTTCTTCTGGCAATATATTTTAGTGGTTTTTATCTTAAAAGAGAAATCGATAAAATTGATAAATATAGCGATATTTGGTTTTGGATGATGTCACTCTCAATTCTCTTTAACATGTTTGCACTTAAAGTGGGACTATTTGAGAGAATAATGAGGATATACCTAGTATGTCTGCTTCCTCTTGTAGCAGATATAGTGTATTGTTTTGGAAAGAGTAAATTTAAGAAATACAGAGTTCTCTTTTATATTGTAGTATTGATTGCATGGGCTCTCTATTTCTACTTAATAATTATGAGAACGCCAAAAACTTCTTCAGGTACAATTCCATATGTTCCATTTTTCTGTAGATAGTGCCTGAAAAGGCACTTTTAAGTTTTAAAGACATTTATAATAACAAAAAAACTTTATTCAAACTAAAAAAAGAGTTATAATGTAGTTATACAACATAAATTGTTATTATAAATAACAAAGGAGGTTTTATGAAAAAACTTTGTCTAGAAAAACTTTCAAATACAGTATTAGAAAAAAGAAGAGAAATGAATTTAACCCAGAAGGACTTGGCAGAGAGAACTGGTATCAATAGATCAATGATAAGTAAACTTGAGAAGATGGGATATGTTCCTTCAGTAGAACAGCTTGAGAAATTAGCAAGTATTCTTAATTTTGAGGTAGTAGATATGTTTAAAGAAGAACAAGAAAAAAATAATTCTATAAATTTAGATAGAAAATATAAAATTGCAGTTGCAGGTACTGGTTATGTTGGGCTTTCAATTGCAACTCTATTATCACAACACAACCATGTAGAAGCTGTAGATATAATAGAGGATAAAGTAAATAAGATAAATAATAGAATAAGCCCAATACAGGATGAATATATTGAAAAGTACTTTAGAGAGAAAGAATTAGATTTAGTAGCAACTCTTGATGGAGTAAGTGCGTACAGGGATGCAGATTTTGTGGTGGTAGCTGCACCTACAAACTATGATAGCAAGAAAAATTTCTTTGACTGTTCTGCAGTTGAGAGTGTGATTAAAAGTGTACTTGAAGTTAATAATAGAGCAACAATAGTTATAAAGTCTACAATTCCTGTTGGTTATACTAAGTCAATTAGAGAAAAGCTAAATACTAAACAAGTTATATTTAGCCCTGAATTCTTGAGAGAGTCAAAGGCGCTGTATGACAACTTGTATCCTTCAAGAATTATTGTCTCTTGCGATGAAGATAGCAGAGAATCAGCAGAA
>JAEZUZ010000071.1 GCA_023443345.1 Bacillota bacterium | reverse complement strand
CAGGATCAAACTCTTAATTGATAGTTCTTTTCCTTACGCAGTTCTACTTTAGTTTTCAACGTTCATGTCTCTTTCTGACAACTATTTCATTATATTAGCTTATTTTATTATTGTCAATACTTTTTTTTTACTTTTTTTTACTTTTTTGTATCGACCCCATCCCCTTCTCCAGGATGCTATTATAATATACATCATACTTCTTTTTTGGTCAAGTATTTAATCTAAAAATATTGAATTATTTTCTACATCAACTCTAAAACACATGTCTTTTCTCTCTATAACTACATCTATTCTTCCTTTTAGAGTATCATCTTTTATAATTGCGTTGATTAATTTTCTATTTGGATTAAATGCAACAGGATTTCCTACTTTTTTAAGCATAGTTAAATCTCCCATTGTATCACCATAGGAGTAGCTTTTTTCCATATCTATACCGTATTTTTCCATAAAATAATTCATTTTTTGCTCTTTGCTATTTGAATCCCACATAGGAACTACAACACCACTTAATTTGTTATTCTTATCAATTATATATTGAGTAGCAGAAGCATCTTTCACATTATAGTGTCTTGCCATTTTTTCTACTAAAAAGTCAGGGGACCCAGATATAAATATTACTTTGTGATCATTTTCCTGATGCCATTTAATCTGATTTCTAGTAAATTTATATATTTTACTCCATGAGTCTTCAATAACCTGGTTTGCGATAAAGTCTATAACTTCTATATTTATACCCTTAATACATTTTACATAAGATGTAACTAATGCTTCTAAGTATATTTCGTAATCCCCTTCTCTTCTGTTCCACTCTTCAAAGAAAGGCCTTACATTTTCTGACCATATATTTCTATCTATCACTTGATATTTTATCAGTCTCTTGAAATGTTCTATAAGTAATGAATCTCTATATAGTGTCCCATCTATGTCGAAAAATGCTGCTATCATAGTATTCTCCTTAGTTTCCTTTTACAAATAATATAAATTTAAAATGAAACATTTTCAAGTACTATGTTTAAATTTTTTCTTTATTGGTATTTATAACTCAATATGATATTAAAGAAAGGAGTTATAATGAATAAAAACACAAAATTAATAGTAGTAATACTTTTAGTAGCTATATCACTAGGAATAATATATATTATAAAGAAAAATTATAACCCAAATAGCCATACACAAGTTGCAACAGAAGTAGAACTTGAAGTAGGATTTGAAGAAGCATTAAAAAACGGAAAGGCAACATTGCTAGAGTTTAGAACAGACAACTGTCCAGCTTGTGCAAATATGGAGCCTGTAATTGAAGAATTAAAAAGGGAATATCCAGACAAATTAAACATAGTTGTACTTAATTTAAGTGAAAGAAAAGAAAATGAATTAAAACTTGCTCAACAATACAATATTAGATATGTACCAACATTTGTCCTATTTGATAAAAACGGAAATCAAATAAATGTAAATGATAGTAGTGGAAAAAACGTAAATATTATAGAGGGGGCTGTCTATAAAGATTTTATTATTCACACCTTCAAAGAAGGCGGTGTTGATGTTTAGTAATTTGACAGACTCAATTGCTAATAATTTACACAGTTTTGGTTTCTTGGCAATCCCTGTATGTTTTTTTGCAGGAATAATATCTTCACTTTCTCCATGTGGAATTACTGCTTTACCTATAATTGCCGCATATAGTGCAAAAGAAAAAACAATAAGCAAGAAAAAAATTATCTTATTATTTTCAATAGGCTTTGCTATTAGCTTTATATTACTTGCAATATTTGCTGCTAAAATAGGAGTATTTATTCAATCATATTTATCATACGCATATCTGATACTATCTATAGTAATTATAGTAAGTGCTATAACTATGTTTGATTTTTCAGATAACAAAAATACCTGCAAAATACCTTTATATCCAACAAGGTTAGATGGAATATTTGATGTAATTATAATAGGAGCATTAACTGCAGTAATTAGTTCACCATGTGCTGCTCCTGTTCTAATAACAATACTTTCATTTATAACAATATCTAAGAGCGTTACAATAGGTATACTATCTCTAATAAGTTATGCAATAGGAATGATGACTATTGCTATACTTCTTGCTCTAGGTGTAGGAAAATTTGAAAAATTTATTTATTCAAAAAAATCTAAGTTATTAAAGAATATTTTGGCAGTAATAATTTTGCTATTCGGTCTATATTTATTCTACTTAGGAATATAAAAACAAAAAGACAAGTAATATTACTTGTCTTTTTTTTTTGTTTAAGTTATCTGATATTGTTATAATCCTTTTCGATTTAAGGTTTTGTATTAGCTAATAAAAATGAAATTGTCAAAAGCGGCAATGTAGTAAATATAAACAATTTATTTCCCACAACTCCAAATACATCTAAATTTATGAATTTAAACACAAAGTAAGATATAGGACCTAACAAATATAATCCAAAACTTGTAATCATATCGCTATTCTTCTTTTTTTTATAGTATTTATATATTAAAAAGAATAGAAGTACAGCTACTAGCAATACTATAGAAAAGTAATCCATTTGTTTATCATAATGAAATAAACTAGTATCACTTGAATTGTATATATAAGCTAACATTAAATGATAATAAAATGGCCATGTTGCTGCTAAAACGATAAAATATAATAGATTGAAATTTATCCTTTTTTTATTCATTTTAGTCTCCATTTAATTAAATTTACAAAGCTAAATAATCAAACACAATTTTTCCATCTGAAAATTCATATTTTGTAATTCCATAACCTACAATCTCTTTAGAAATTAAGTTAACTCTATTTGCTTCCTCAGCATAGCTGTTTAGACTAAAATCGGAAAATCCAAATACAATCGCTACCAACAATATACAACTTACAATTTTTTTCATAATATCCTCCTTAAAATTGTCAAGTTAATTAAGTAAATAGTTAAAATATAATGATTTTAACTATAGTCCGGTATAGCACTATTGTATTCAACATAAAACCCATTTTTATGTTAACTGTATTTTAACATTATTTTAGCGTTTTATATACATTTTTATTTCAAACAATAAAAAAGACTCCAATGGAGTCTTTAATAATATTATCTCTTTGAGAATTGTGGTGACTTACGTGCTTTCTTGAAGCCGTATTTCTTTCTTTCAACCATACGGTCATCTCTTGTAAGATATCCACGTGTCTTTAATTCCTTTTTATTGGCTTCATCAGCTTTAACAAGAGCTCTAGCGATACCATGTCTAATAGCACCAGCTTGTCCTGTATATCCACCACCATGTACATTTACAAATACATCGTATTTATCTAAGTTATTTGTAACTTGTAGTGGCATCTTTAATTCTTGAACTAAAATTGCATAGTCAAAATAATCATCTACATTTCTCTTGTTAATTATTATATTGCCCTGTCCTTTGATTAGGCGCACACGTGCAATAGATGTCTTTCTTCTTCCTGTTGCTTGAAATTGCTGAGCCATGTGTTACCCCCTAAACTCTAGAACTTCAGGATTTTGTGCTTGATGTTCATGTTCTGTACCTATATAAACACGTAACTTTGTTATCATTTGTCTTCCAAGTCTGTTATGTGGAAGCATACCCTTAATAGCCTTGTAAAGGATTTGTTCAGGCTGCTTTTGCATCATTTCGTTAAATGATCTTTCCTTTAATCCACCAAGATATCCTGTGTGCCAACGATATTTTTTCTGAAGTCTCTTTTTACCTGTAACTTCAATCTTTTCTGCATTAATAATAATTACATAATCACCTGTATCTACATGTGGGGTGTAGATTGGTTTATGTTTACCACGCAAAATATTTGCAACTTGAGATGCTAGTCTACCTAAAGTCTGACCTTGTGCATCTACAACAAACCATTTGCGATCTACTTCTGGTTTTTTAGCCATAAATGTTTTCATTTTATTTCCTCCCGTAGTGTGGGCTCGGGTTTTAAGATTACCAACGATTATTTTATAATAATTAAATCAAATAGTCAATACTCAATTTTCTCTAAAATTAAACCACAACCTGGTGCTACATCCTTTGTATATTTCTTTGTCTTATCCTTAAACACTTCAACGGTAAATTCAGGTTTAATAGAACTCTCACCTATTTTAATTAAATAAGCTACAATTATTCTTACCATCTTATATAAAAATCCATTTCCCCTAAATACGATATCCAGACCACAATCACTTTCTTCTAAATCTATAGAATATATAGTTCTAACTGTTGTTGTCTCATCTTTTCTTCTGCAAGAGAAGGCAAAAAAATCATGCTCTCCAACTATGTATTTAATGGCCCCTCTTACCTTAATAACATCTAACTTATTCTTCCTATAGTATGAATATCTTCTGGTAAATATATCATCTACATATGTAATTTTGTATCTATATGTCTTAATACTATTACTAAATCGTGGATGAAATTCTTCAGCTGCATCATAGGCATACTTAAACTTAATATCTCTATCTATCATGCGATTTAGAGCATATATGAGCTTGGTATTTTCTATTTCAACAGGGCAATCAAACATTGCTACCTGATGCCTTGCATGTACATATCTATCAGTTCTTGATGCTAGAGATATTTCTATCTTTTTCTTAAACATAAATTCAAGCAAACTCTCTACAGTCTCCTGTACAGTACGTAGCCCAGACTGTCTCTGAGAACCATAAAAATCACATCCGTCATATTCAAAAACTATTACTTTATTCATAGAAATCTAATACCTATAAC
>JAEZUZ010000040.1 GCA_023443345.1 Bacillota bacterium | reverse complement strand
TTGACCAGTGCCGTATAATACGCATCCATATTGCTTGGAGCATTGTATGCTGCTGTTAAAAGAAAGGCTCTGACGTTACGAATTTTGTGTTCGTTCTCTTTTAAGGCTTCACATAGATAATCCATGTGTCTTGAATTCAGTTGCCTGAAACGTTCTTTAACGACTTTAGCAGGAAGTTTCATTTGATTGATGGTGACAATTTCATCATCTCTTAAAATCATCACATCTGCCAGTATCTTTACAATCTCGTCATAGTCTTTAGCGATAAAGTGATTGCCTAAACTTTTATGCTCATTATATCCGACTTGTTCTCTCAACATACGCAAAGAGCTTTCATAATCATTTAGGCTATTGTCCGCCTTTCCCTCCTCCCATAAATTTGAATGTGGATAACTTCGGATAGGTGGGTGGATGGAATTCTCTGATGAAATATCTGTTGTAATCTTTGTTGAATTCTTTGTAGTAATCTCTGGTAATGGTCGGTGCAATCTGCCCTCTTGCATTGGTAGATTTTGCTCTAATGCATTAGTGGATTCTGCACTTTTGCATTGGTGCATTTTGCCCTCTTCCATTGGTGCATTTTGCCCCAATGCATTGGGCATAGCCTGATAAGCATTCTGCTCAAGCATTTTTTGTGCTTCTTGTTGCTTTTTATTTTCTATTTCAATATATAGCTCTGCCAGACGTTCCTCATTGATGGTATACCACTTTGTTTTATCTCTTGGGTCTTTGTTGAAATGACCAACTAATAAGTATCCATCCTTTTCCAACTTGGCAAAAGTTCTTTTGACGGTATCTATACTTATATAGTCAAAGTCTTTTTCTTGCCATGCTCTAATTGAATTATATGTCCAGTATCTGCCTTCATAGTAGTTATTTCCTGATTTTTTGTTAATCTCTATCCAGTAATTAAGTTGTTGCAAAATTAGTGCTTCATTGAGTCCTAAAGCTCTTGCTAAACTTTTATTGGCTAAAATTGGCTGCTCGTCAAACAAATACATACTCATATACGCTTCCTCCTTTCTCTTTCAATAGAAAAAGGTGATAGTTTCCTATCACCTTTTCGACTTCGCTCTATTCCATTGTTTAAATCATCTTAAAATGCTTCAAGGCATCTACAATGGCTTTCTCTTTTTCTTCCGGGCATTGTGGCACAACTTGATCCTCTTTCTTGGATTTGTTGTAATTCTGCCTCATTTCAAAACCAAATTTTTTCTTCACCTGACTAATATACAAGGACGAAACCTTGAAACCAAATTTTTTCTTCACATACTCTTGGATTTGAACATATGTTGCTTTGCTCTCTGCACTTGTCAAATCAAGCTCATCCAACTTAATTTCAACATCTATATGCTTGTCGACATTAAGTTTGGACAATAATGCTACCGTCTCCACATGCCTCGAGTCGACACTATAGATAAAAATCCAACTTTTACGTTTTCACAAACATATCATTGACTTTTTTATCATTTTCCTCGTATTAGCAAACATATAATAGAGAGTTTTATACTAATACGTATTCAGAAACATATCTAGTTTTATCTTTATGCTATATAAACACACTCATACAATCATCAACTACATATAATATTATTATTTATATTATACACAAGAAAATCCTAACTGTGTATTAGAAGGATCTAATTTTAGAAGTCTATTAACATCTCTATGTGCTTGTTGAATATTTTTAATTGATGAATTAACCGAGCGTAAATTTTTATCTAAACCAGTAGTATCTCCACCAATTTCAACAGTTATTCCTTTTATTCTTCCTACCATTAAATCCCTCCTTTCCAAATTTTGGGCATAAAAAAGCACCTACTTATGTAAGCGCTTTAATAGATTACTATATTTTTAATGACTCTGTAAATTTTGAAATATTAATACATGTATAATCGATATATTCTTTATCTTGTAAAACTTTTTTATTTTTACTAGCATTGCTAATTGCAAAAGATTCTTCAAAATATTCTTCTTTAATTTTTTCATTATTTTTTGTAATAGTCCTTTTCTTTTTATCTTTTCTAATAGAAAAACCATTTTTTTCTTCTGATCTTGAAAGTTCTTCTAGTTTATCTAAAGTAATAATGTATACTTCAATATTTTCGCATTTAGAATCCATCATCGTAAAGGCTACTGCTGGAATCATATCAAATTCTTCTGAAAATATTCTTAATTTCTTTTGGTTTGAACTATCAAAAGCTATAGATGGATCATCTGTTACAAATCTTCTGCTTTTTACTGAAATTGCATACTTTTTTCCGCCATCCTCTCTATCTGTAGCAATTATATCCGCCCCTTCATGATCAACCAATGCAACTTTATATTTCTTAATACTCCCTAGTAAAAAGACAACTAAATTTTCACCAAAATCACCTAATTGCTTTGACAATCTATAGTCTCTTTCTTTTTTACTTTCATTCAATTTCAATTCTTGTTTCATAACTACTCCATTTCTTTTATTTAGTATATCAATAATAGCATTTAAAACCTATCAAATGCTATCTCTTTAATATTGTACTTTTCTCAAAGTCTTTCTATGAACTTTTCAATAAATCCATAATACACCACATTTCCTTCTGTAGTTTTGATGAATTCTTGTTTGTCCGAAATATCATAAGGAACATGGTCTTTATTTACTCTTTGGTCGAGGATTTCCTATGGTAATTAAACTAAGGTTAAGTAATTAATTTTGATAAACATTTCGCACCTACATTCGCGTTGGGAAATTCCTACCTTTATGATAGTTTTGATGCTAGATATAACACCCATTGAACTGGAAATAAATCGAAACTTCATTTTCAACTCGTGACGCTTGTTTATAATACATCAAAACTAGCAGTAGATTGAATCAAATTCGCAATGGAACAAGAAAGTTTACAAGTTGCTTAAAAAGAACCCATTTTATATTAAAAATTAACAAGAAATTACATAGGGATACTACAAGCATTTTTGAAATCGTTAATTATGAAATTGATTCATATATATTATACACAAAAAAAGAGCCTACTTATATATAGAGTCTTTAGTCTATTTAACTTCTATTTTTATTCCTGACTTAAATTCAACTAGGAGAGTATTCCCATTTATCTCAATTCCTTCAATTAATTTTCTTACTAGAACATCATCAAATCTATCAACCTTAATTTCTTTTTCTTCAAGAAATTTTTTCATCTCTTTTAATCTTTCTTTCAAGTTTTCATTCTCTGCTTCCTTAAGCATAATTTCATTTTTCTCTTCTCTCAATTCTTCTAGTTTTAATGCTAGTTTTGTGTAATCTTCTTTAGAATTAGCTTTTTTCAATACTTCTTTTTGTATTTCTAGCATTTTCTGATCAAGACTTAAAATCTTTTCATCTGAATTTTTTATTAAGGTTTTTTCTATATTTCTTTCAATAATAC
>JAEZUZ010000005.1 GCA_023443345.1 Bacillota bacterium | reverse complement strand
TTCCTATTTGATGGAAATAATATCTCTAGTAGAACAGAAAAAGGTTTAGTTATCAAACATGGAGATCATTTCCACTTTATACCTTATGATCAATTAAAAGGAACAAAGTGGGAATACCTAATTGATAATAAAAATAATTCTGGTAATAATGATACAGATAATAATACAAGTAACAATAATGAATCTAATGATAAAGAAGAATTAGAAAAAAAGATTAATTATATAGCAGAAAATATGGGAATTGATCCTAGTGAGATAGTAGTTGATGGCGACTATTTAGTTGTTCCACACGGCGATCATTCACATGCTTATTTAATAAGTGATATTGATCCAAGTAAGCCATTTATAGATCCACACCATCATAATCCATATGCTGGTACTGATGGTGAAGCAACTTTAAAATCTTTGGGATTTGATGATGAAGTATTAGATGCAATATATCATGCAGATACAGATGTAGAATTTCCTAAAAATTCAAAGAGTAAGCAGGAGTTGATTGATTGGTTAGCTACAATTAAGGCCATCAATATAGGTGAAATGAAAGATCCTTTAACTAGGCCAGGACTTCACTATTTAAAAAATCTTGAGACCCTTGCTGTTGGGTTTACACCTATTAGTGATACAACACCTATACTTCAATTTAAGAATTTAAAACACTTGTGGATACCAAGAACTGGTATAAATAATTTTGAGTTTTTAAAGAAGATTGAGCATTTAGAAGGAGTTGATGTATCTCAACTTGGACTAGATAATTTAGATTTCTTAAAAGGACTAAATTTAACTTCAATTTCAGCTGCTGGAAATAATATTTCAGATTTAAGCATATTGTCAGAATTTCCAGAATTATCAACAATTAATTTTGATTTTAATAATATTACTGATATCAGCGGTATAGCTAATAACAATAAGTTAAAAGTTGTAAGTTTTGATTATAATAATATTGAAGATTTATCAGCACTAAATAATAAGCCTGAGTTAAATAAGATATTTGTATCTAATAATAAGGGAGTAAAATTAGATACTTTTAAATCAGATACTATAAAAGAAATAGAAGCTAATAATTCAGATATCAAAGATTTAAAATTCCTATCTAACTTTAGTGCTTTAGATACATTATTAGCTAATAATAACAAAGTTACTTCACTTGAAGGAATAGAAAATAGTAATATTAAAAATCTCAATTTAGTTAATAACTTACTTGATAGTTCCATAAACTCAAAATCAGAGACATTAGAGAGACTTGATATTAGTAATAATAATTTATCTCGTCTTGAAAATTTAGATTATTTACCTAATTTAGAAACTTTATTAGCTAATAACAACTACATAAAAGAAGTTTCTGGCAAAAATGACAACATAGGTAATCTAGAATTAAATAATAATAAAATAGAAAACTTAAACTTTATAAATGACTTAACATCTATAAAAAATCTTGAAGTTAAAGATAATTTCATTACAACTATGGCACTTGATAAGGAAAACAACTCACTTATATCTATAGATATTAGAGAAAATCCAATAGGTATTGATGAAAAATCAAGACCAGTTGGTTTAGAGAGCTATAATGCAATTCAAGGAGGATATGTAGATCCTAATTTTGACTTTACAAAGGAATATGCTCAAGAAAAGATAGATAAGGCTAGAGAAATATTTAATGGACTAGATTTAAGTACACCATATGTTCTATATAATGAAATGCAAGATTATATAAAATCTTATGATTCAGTAGACACATCTACAGCAGATAAAGAAACTTTAATTGATGTAGTAAGAGGCTTAAAATATTTTAAAGAATTTTTAGATGAAAAGCTCAATATTTATCTTGAAAATCATGATATGGTTTCTGATGAAGAGTTTCCTTTTGAAAATGTAAAAGAAGAAACACCTCAAGGATTCAATTTACAAATTGGAGATGAAATTCAACATTTTGATTTTGAAAATCTAACAGTTGCTCAAGTTCAGTCAGCTAGAGAGTATTTGAAACAAAATCCTCCAAGCGAAGTTACTACAGAAGAAACTGATAAAGATGCTCCAGTTGAAAAATTAAATGCTGATTCACCAGCAGAAAATTCTGAAGAAAAAATTGAAGCAGAAGAAGAGAATTCAGAATCTACAGAAAAAGAACACATGGAATCAGAAACTATTCCTGAATCAGGGGATAAAGAAGAAACTTTAGAAGAAAACTAAAAAAACTTTTTATATAAAAAACGGCGCAACTAATTGAAATGGTTGCACCGTTTTTTTATGATATAAAATTGGAGTTTTCATATAAAATGTGTTGAATTGTATAGTGAGAGTTTTCTCTGATACAAAAATTACTATCATTATATGTGATTAAAGCCTTCCACAATGCCCAACCTCTTGCTCGATTAAACTTTATGCAGTTTCTTGAAATTTGTCCTTTACCACATGTTCAATAATTTTTGAATAAAGAGTGAGACAAATATTATGCCTACCCAAGCAACTAAACCTTGTATTATTGTTTTTCCGCCCTTTTTTACTAAATGATTAAGGTGTGTATTCATTCCAATTGCAGCCATTGCAACACATATGAAGTACTTAGATAGATTTTTAAGAGTTGATATTATATTTGAAGGTATGTCTATAGTTGAGCTAATTAGTGAAGCAAGTAGAAATAGTAAAATAAATAGCGGTATGATTGTAGTTTTTTTACTTTCTGAATATCCTTCTTTTTTTGAGTAGTACATACCAAGTATTAGAGTTATTGGAATTATTGCTAGAGTCCTAGTTAATTTTACAATTGTTGCATAATTTAGCGCTACATCACTTCCTGTTCTTGTTGCCCAAATTTGTCCTGCAGCAACTACACTTGAAGTATCATTTATAGCTGTTCCTGCCCACATTCCAAATCCATGATCTGAAAGTTTAAGATATTCTCCGGCAATAGGAAATATTATAGCTGCTATTACATTGAATAGAAAAATCACAGATATGGCAGTAGCTATATTTTCATCTTTAGCCTTTATGACAGATGAAGTCGCTGCAATTGCAGAGCCTCCACAAATACTTGAACCCACACCTATAAGAATAGAAGTTTCTGGATTTAACTTTAAAAGTCTATGTACTATAAATGAAAGTACAAGAGCAGTTATTATAGTTGAAATTATAATAAGTATGGAACTTTGACCAACTTTTATTACTTCCTTTAAATCTAGGCCAAATCCTAGAAAAACCACAGCTAGTTGAAGTAATTTCTTTGAGCTAAAGGAAATACCAGGTTTTAAATCATCTCCTTTAATAAACGGGTTTATAATCATGCCAAGTAAGATGGCAAAAACTGGCCCTCCTATTATTGGAAAAAAATTTCCTAGTTCAAAGCATAAGAATCCCAGTATTAGACACAATATCAGTCCTTTAAAAATATTTTTGTGCATAAAATCTCCTAACATCTTATTATATCACTAAAGTGCTTATTTATTAAAATATCTAAATAATTTTAACAATCATGAAATAATTGACACGATTTATAAAGTGTTTTATGATTATACTAATTATTATATATAATATTTAGTATTTAGGAGGGTTAATGAAATTTTTAAAATTTTTTGCACTATTGACAGTTCTTACTTTGGCTATTACAGGATGTTCTAGTGATAAAAAAGAAGTAAAACAGGAATCTGATGTAATTAAAGTGGGGATGGAATGTGCTTACCTTCCATATAACTGGACACAGAAAAATGAATCAGAAGATGCTATAAAGATAAATGATAGCAATGATTATGCAGGCGGATACGATGTACTTATTGCTAAAAAAATTGGTGAAGCACTAGGTAAAAAAGTAGAAATTGTTAAAATCAGTTGGGATGGATTAATTCCTGCTGCAGAATCAGGTGTTGTAGATTTAATTATTGCAGGTATGACTCCTACAGAGCAGAGAAGACAGGCAATTGATTTTACAGAGCCATATTACTTTGTAGATTCTGTATTTGTTACAAGAAAAGATAGCAAGTATGCTCAAGCTAAAACACTAGAAGACTTAAAGGGAGCTAAAGTTACAAGCCAACTTGGAACAGTGCTCTATGACTTAGTTGATCAAATTCCAGAAGTACATAAAGAAGTAGCACTTGAAGATTTTTCAACTATGATTGTATCTCTTGATAGTGGAATAATAGATGGTTATATTTCTGAAAAACCACAGGGGATATCTGTTACACAGGCAAATGATAAATTTACTTTTATTGAAGGTTTGAACTTTAAATTAAATGATGAGCAAAATCACATAGCTATAGGTCTTAAAAAAGGATCT
>JAEZUZ010000108.1 GCA_023443345.1 Bacillota bacterium | reverse complement strand
TCTTGAGAGAGCGGCTAAGCTAAGTGATAAAGAAGGTGGTGGAAGTATCACAGCTCTTCCAATAGTTGAGACACAGGTTGGTGATGTAAGTGCATATATCCCTACTAATATAATCTCAATTACAGATGGTCAGATATTTTTAGAGAGCGAGCTATTTTTCTCTGGACAGAGACCAGCTGTTAATGCAGGTATTTCTGTTTCACGTGTTGGTGGTGCTGCTCAAATAAAAGCCATGAAGAAAGTTTCAAGCAAGATTAAAATTGAGCTTGCTCAATATACAGAACTTCAGGCATTTAGCCAATTTGCTTCAGAACTTGATGAGACAACAAGATCTGTTCTTACACATGGTCAGAAACTTATGGAAATACTAAAACAGGGACAGTACCAACCTTTAAAAGTTGAAGAACAAGTAGCTATCATCTATGCAGTTACAAATAGATATTTAGAAGATATACCTGTAAACTTAGTTAAGACTTTTGAAGAGAAATTCCTAAATCACTTGAGAGAAAAGGACAACGAAATTCTCAAGTCAATAATAGAGACAAAGGATCTTACAGAAGAAAACACTAAGAGACTAGATGAAGTCCTAAAAGAATTTGTAAAAGAGTTTGCAAATGAGCATGAATTCTAAGAGTATAAAGAGAAAAATATCCTCTGTAAACTCTACAATGCAGATTACTAAAGCAATGGAACTTGTCTCAACTGCTAAACTTAGAAAGACAAGGATTGCACTTGAGACAGCTAAGCCATATTTTTCAGCGATATATGAGAGTGTAGTAGAGGCGATATCTCACGATAGGACTCTATCACATCCTCTACTTGATCAGAAAGAGAATGGGAAAAAATTAGTTTTAGTAATTACTGCAGATAGAGGACTTTGCGGTGGATATAATATAAATGCTATTAAAACTGCAGAGAGACTTATTGATAAGAATACAGATGATTTAATTACTATTGGTACAAAGGCTTTAGACTACTTTACAAACAGAGGTTATAATGTCATCGACTCCTTTGTTGGAATATCAGAGGAGCCAAGTTTAGAAAATAGTTATGACATTGGTGCAAAAGTTACAGAAGCATTTTTAACTCAAGAGTATAAGTCTGTAGAGTTAGTATTTACTTTATTTAAGTCAACAATTGAGCAACAAGTTAAAGTGATGGACATATTGCCCTTTAAAAGACCTGATGAGTCTAAAATTACAAATGTCATATATGAGCCGTCACAGTATGAAGTGCTATCACACTTAATTCCAACATATGTAAATAATAGTGTATATGCTGGACTTATGGAGTCTTCAGCTTCTGAGCAAGCTGCTAGAAGACTTGCGATGGAAAATGCAACTAATAATGCTCAAGATATGATTGAACAACTTGGATTTAAGTATAATCAGGCAAGACAAGCTGCAATTACTCAGGAGCTTTCTGAAATTGTAGGTGGAGCTGAAGCTTTACAATAGAAAGGAAAAACTATGGCAAATAAAACAGGATTTGTTTCTCAGGTTATTGGGCCTGTAGTAGATGTCCGTTTTGAATCAGAAGAATTGCCTAACATAAATGATGCTATATATATGCAAAAGGACGATGAGGAAATTGTCCTTGAAGTAGCACAACATATAGGAGATAATGTAGTACGATGTATCTCTATGAATTCAACAGATGGTATTCTAAGAGGTACTAAAGTTGAGTCTAGAGGAGAGCCTATTAAGGTTCCAGTTGGTACTCAGACCCTAGGTAGAATATTTAATGTAGTTGGGAAAGCTATAGATGAGCAGGGCCCTCTTAAAGGTGGAGAGATGTGGTCAATTCACAGAGAAGCCCCAAGTTTTGAAGACCAAAAAACTACAACAGAAATATTTGAGACAGGCATCAAGGTCGTAGATTTAATAAGCCCATATCCAAAGGGAGGAAAGATTGGTCTATTTGGAGGTGCTGGTGTTGGTAAGACAGTTCTTATACAGGAGCTAATTAACAATATCGCTTCTGAGCATGGTGGACTTTCAGTTTTTGCTGGTGTTGGTGAGAGAACAAGAGAAGGTAACGACTTATACCATGAAATGATTGATTCAGGAGTTATCGACAAAACTACAATGGTTTTTGGTCAGATGAACGAACCACCAGGAGCTAGAATGAGAGTTGCTCTAACTGGTCTTACAATGGCAGAATATTTTAGAGATAGTGAGAATAGAGATGTTCTACTATTTATTGATAACATATTCAGATTTACACAGGCAGGTAGTGAGGTTTCAGCACTTTTAGGACGTGTTCCTTCAGCTGTAGGTTACCAACCAACACTTGCAACAGAGATGGGACAGTTACAGGAGAGAATTACTTCTAATAACAATGGTTCTATTACTTCTGTTCAAGCAGTTTATGTTCCAGCTGATGACTTGACAGACCCAGCTCCTGCTACAACTTTTACTCACTTAGATGCAACTACAGTTCTTGAGAGATCGATAGCTGCTAAGGGAATTTATCCAGCAATTGATCCTCTTGCATCATCATCTAGAATTTTATCTCCAGAAGTTGTAGGTATGGAACACTATCAAGTAGCTAGAGGAGTTCAGGAAATTCTTCAGAGATATAAAGATCTACAAGATATCATTGCAATTCTTGGTATGGATGAATTAAGTGATGAAGACAAAATGGTTGTAAATAGAGCTAGAAAGATTGAGAGATTCCTTTCACAGAACTTCCACGTTGCCGAACAATTCTTGGGAAGTCCTGGTGTTTATGTATCTAGAGAAGATACAATAAGAGGATTTAAAGAAATTCTTGAAGGCAAACACGACGATCTACCAGAACAAGCCTTCCTATATGTAGGAACTATTGAAGAAGCTGTTGAAAAAGCTAAAACTTTGAGGAAGAATAATGGCTAATACATATCTTCTTGAAGTTGTAACTCCTTCTGGAAAATTTTTTGAAGGAGAAGTATACATGGTTATTGCAACCACAGTTGATGGAGATATAGGTATTCTAAAGGGACATGCTAGCCTAGTAACTCCTCTGGGATTTGGCAAACTTAGAGTTTTTAAATCTCCCAATGATTTAATACTTTCATCTACTATTGAAAGAGGATTTCTATTTGTTCATGAGGATAAGGTTGTAATTGTAACAGACAATGCACAAAAACCAGAAGAAATAGATGTTGCTAAGGAGAAAAGTAGAGTAGAGAAATTAAAAAATATTGAGAATAAGAATACCTTGGAAAAAATGCAATTAATAAGATCTATAAATAGGATAAAGGTTGCAGAAAAACAATAATTAAACTGAGTAAAGTCTCAGTTTTTTTATTTCTTAAAAATTTTGTTTAGAAATAAAAAAATGATATAATTACTCTATATTGGGAGGTTAGATGGAAAAATTAGTAGTTGAACATAGTCCCTCTTTACAGGGTGAAGTTACAATCAGCGGAGCAAAGAATTCAGTATTAAAGTTGCTTGCTGCATCACTTTTATGTGAGGGAAGTTGTGTAATTAAAGATGTCCCAGATTTAAAAGACGTTGATATAATGATAGAGGTTTTAGAGACCCTTGGAAGCAATGTAATTTATGATAAAGAAGATAAGACAATTTATACAAAAGTAATTGATAAAACAAAGTGTGTTGTACCATATGAGCTTACAGCAAAGATGAGAGCTTCAATTGTAGTACTTGGCCCACTTTTAGCTAGAAGTAAAAAGGCAGATGTAAGTCTACCAGGAGGTTGTGTAATTGGATCTAGACCAATAGACTTACACATCAAAGGTTTAAAGGCAATAGGCTGTGATGTACAGGTAATTGCAGGTTCAGTAAAAGGAACAGCAGAAAATATGCAAGGCAATAGGATTTATTTAGACTTTCCTAGTGTTGGAGCTACTGAAAATATACTTATGGCTGCAGTTTTTGCCAATGGTGAGACAATAATAGAAAATGCTGCTCAGGAGCCAGAGATTACAGATTTAGCTAGTTTCTTGACAAAGATGGGGGCAAAAATATATGGAGCAGGAACATCAACAATTAGAGTTAAGGGTGTTGATAAGTTAAAGGGCATTGAACATAGAGTAATTCCAGATAGAATTGAAGCAGGTACATATATGGTAGCTGCAGCAATTACAAAGGGAAAGATACTAATAAAAAATGTACTTACAAATCACTTAAGACCTATGATAAGTAAGTTAGTTGAAACTGGTGTACATATAGAAGAGTATGAAGACTCAATATTAGTTGATGCAACAAAGGGCTATAGCGGAGTAAATATTACAACACTTCCTTATCCAGGATTTCCAACAGATATGCAGAGTCAGTTTATGTCCATGCTTACAGTTTGTAAAGGCACTATGACAATTAAAGAGACAGTATTTGAAAATAGGTTCATGCATGTAAATGAGCTTGTAAGAATGGGAGCAAATATCAAAATAGATGGAGGCTCTACAGCTATTATTCAGGGAGTTTCACACCTTGAAGGTGCTAGTGTAAAAGCAACTGATTTAAGAGCAGGTGCAGCTTTGATACTTGCTGGATTTGTAGCAAAGGGTACTACAGAAATTTATGATATTTACCATATAGATAGAGGATATGTAGAAATAGAGAAAAAAATGCAGGCATTAGGAGCTAATATTAGACGAGTAGTGTATTAAGGAGGAAGGATGGATTATAAGCAGCTTTATGAAAAAGAACTAAATGATCTCAGATATGATGAAAGTTATCATAATGCGTTAAAAAGATTATCTGAAAGTGATATTGAAGAATGCTTTTATACAAATCTTAAATTTGGGACCGCTGGATTAAGAGGAAAGATGGGGGTAGGCCCAAATAGGATGCATGGATATACCATAAGAAAGGTAAGCTATGCTCTATCACAATATTTAAAAAGTTTAGATCCAAACCCAACATGTGCTATAGCCTATGATTCAAGAATAAATTCACAGGCATACTCTTTTATAGCTGCACAGACACTAGCATCTAATGGAGTTAAGGTATATAGATTTAAGGACTATAGTGCAACACCTGAGCTTAGTTTTGCAATAAGACACTTAAAAACTACAGGTGGGGTGGTTATAACAGCTAGCCATAATCCTCCAGAATATAATGGATACAAAGTATATAATTCAACAGGAAGACAACTTCTAGATGATGAAGCTAATAAAGTTACAGAGTATTTTCTAAATATCGAAGATGTTTTTACAATTAAGTGTAGCGATTACAACATACTGTGTGATGAAGGAAAGATTGTAGAAATATCTAAGGAAGTATTTGAGGCATTTGATAAGCAGGTAAGTATCAATAAATATAATAATGTTCTTGATACAAAGCTCAAAGTTGTCTATACCCCTCTTCATGGAGTAGGAAGACGAGGAGTCACTAATGCTCTAAGAGACATGGGAGCAGATGTAATGCTTGTATATGAGCAGGCAGAACCAGACGGAAATTTTCCAACTGCTAAAGAGCCAAACCCAGAAAATCCAAAGGTATTTGAGCTTGCATTAAATATTGCAAGAGAACATGAAGCAGATCTTATAATTGCAACAGACCCAGATGTAGATAGAGTAGGGTGTATGTTCTTAGCTAATGGAGAATATCACTTTATAGATGGCAATACAATGGGAATATTGATGTTTGACTATTTATCAAAGCATAAGGGACTTAAATACCCTCAAGCTGTAAGTACAATAGTTTCAACTATGCTAATTGATAAGATTGCAAGTTATAGAAATGTAGATTTACATAGAACTCTTACAGGATTTAAGTACATTGGGGAAAAGATGGATGAATTTAAATCCAAGGGAATGAGTTTTATGATGGGGTTTGAAGAGAGTTATGGATATCTACATGCTGATCATGTAAGAGATAAGGACGCTATAAGTACAGCACACTTAATATATGAAATGGCAGCTTATTATAAAAAACAAGGTATGTCATTTTTAGATAGACTTGAGTATATCTATAAGACATATGGGTATGCACTACATGATCAAATAGTACTTAAATTAGAAGGTAAAGAAGGTTTAGAGAAGATATCTCATATTATGCATAAATTTAGAACAGAGATTTCTAAATTATCTATAGATGCAAAATTAAGAAAGATTACAGATTATCAGAATGATAAAACAGGTCTTCCTAAGAGCAATGTATTAAAAGTTGAGTATGAAAATGATATGTGGTTTGCAGCTAGGCCATCAGGAACTGAGCCTAAATTGAAGATATATTTAGAAGTAATTGATAAAGATGCTATCAGTGCAGATAGAAAGATGAAATATTTAACCGAGAAACTCAATTCTTTTCTATCTAATGTATAATAGATAAAACACCTCAACAGAGGTGTTTTTCTATATTAGGGACATTAAATTAAATCAGTAGTGCTAAGAAGCTTACGAAGTTACAAATATTAATGACTTTAATATGCTAGATAATTAATAAGGAAATCCGATCCTAGATATTTTTAAAAGGTTATATAAACCAGGGAGTGATAAAATATAGATAAAGAAAGCTCGTTTGGTGGAGTTATAGTATATGGTAAAGTATTTAGAGAAAAGGAATAGTAAATGTTAGAGAAAGAAAAGAGAATAAGAATTAATGCACAAAAAACTTTGGAAAATATAATTAATAAGTTGTGGGATATAGTGAATCCTGAAGATGGATTTACAAGAAAAGACGAAATGTATGCAGAGACGAAATATGAAAGAGTCCTATTTAATTATATTTACGATAGACCTATAACAGAAGGTTTTAAAAAGGAGTTAGAAGAACTTATAGAATGGGTAGGATGGGATGGATATACAATCCATAAGAGATTAGTTGATGAGACAATAGATATTGTAGACTGTATAGCATATGTTGATGATGAAAAAGAACTAACGTTCTATGACTTGTTTCTATGCGAAGAGCCTTGGAATGAGGACACAGGAGAGTTGGCACCTGAAGAATTTAAGGGTGAGATTAGAATTACATACCCTAATGCTGAATTAAAAGATGAAAACAATGCAAAGAGGGTTAGAGAATGGAGGTCAGAATTATTTGCATGTCGAAATCTAAATAAAAAATAAATAGTGATAACATGCAAAATAAATTGCATTAAATATAAATATAAATATCGTATCAGGCGTATTAACGTATTAACTTAGCAGGCGTATTAACGTATTAACGTATTAACTTAGCAAGCGTATTAAATGGGCTTGCTTTTTTAATACAGCAAATTTGGTTGATGGGAGGGGGAAAAGTGAAGAAAAACACACAAGACAATATAAGGTAAAAACTACCCAATTTTGGGTATAATCTAATTAGTTAAATAGTTTGTGGAACAATCGTTCTTTTACGATTATTTCAATATGCATTTGGAGGATTAGATTTTAATGTTGCTAAAGAAATCGTTCATACGTGGGATTATTCCCTTTGTTATCATGACGACCCTATCAATAATCATGAATTATCAGGGCATTGATGCCTTTCAAGTTAGAAGTACTTTCATAGTCGGATTGATTATCACTGCTGTGGCTGCGGCATCTGTCATATATGAAAATGACAAGTGGTCAATAAGAAAGAAGACAGTCGTTCATTTCCTAATCATGCTGATAACTGTATTACCATGTCTACTCG
>JAEZUZ010000056.1 GCA_023443345.1 Bacillota bacterium | reverse complement strand
TCTACTACTTTCAGACTCTACTAATGCTCAGAAACCTGGACATACCCAGAGTGAAGCCAGCATTAGAGATGCTCTTGAGAGAATATGTAGATATGCAACTGGAAGAATTATTATAGCAACCTTTGCTTCTAATTTATATAGAGTACAGCAAATATATAATGCTGCTAGAAATAACAATAGAAAAATTGCATTTTCTGGCAGAAGTATGACAACAGTATCAACTTTAGGACTTAAATATGGATATTTAAAAATAGATGAAGATGATATTGTAGATTTAAAGGATGTAAATAAATATCCGGATAATGAAATAGTTGTAGTTACAACAGGAAGTCAAGGAGAAACGATGGCTGCTCTTACAAGA
Organism: Bacillota bacterium; assembly: GCA_023443345.1. GTDB lineage: Bacteria > Bacillota > Clostridia > Peptostreptococcales > Acidaminobacteraceae > JAEZUZ01. Next base: position 9,845 of record JAEZUZ010000056.1, on the reverse strand, counting down.
ATGGCTGAAGATTCACATGCCCAAATACACCTAAGAGCAGGAGATACTGTTGTTCTTTCATCAACTCCAATTCCTGGAAATGAAGTTGCAATTAACGATTTGATGAATAAATTGATGGAAAAAAATATCGAGGTTATAAGCTATCTAAATGAACACATTCACGTAAGTGGACACGCCTATCAAGAAGAACTAAAGTTGATGTTAGCACTTACTAAACCAACTCACTTTATGCCAGTTCATGGTGAATATGCTATGCTTAAAACTCACGCAGGATTAGCTGAAGACTTAGGAGTTCATCCAAGTAATATTTTTATACAAGATATAGGTGATGTCTTAGAATTAAAAAAACATAGAGTTCAACATGCATCAAAAGTTCAAGCTGGAAGAGTTTTAGTTGATGGACTGATGGTTGGAGATGTTGGAAATAATGTAATTAGAGACAGAAAACAACTTTCTGAAGAAGGATTGATTGTTGTAATTTTACAGATGGATACAACCACATGTACTCTATCTAAAACTCCAGATATAATAAGCAGAGGCTTTACTCATGCAAAATTTTCTGAGGAAATAATAAATCAAGCTAGAGACTATTTGCAGAGTGAGATTGGAAATATGTCTAAGAATGTAGCCGGAGAATGGTCATCTCTAAAAAATGCAGCAAGAGAAACACTCTCTAGATATATTTTTAATAAGTTAAAAAGAAAGCCAATGATACTTATATTTGTACAGGAATCAAAATAGGTATAGATTATGAAGTTTAAATATATATTTTTGATATTAATTTTAAGTTTAATACTAGTAGGATGTAGTGAGCTTGATTCTTCTTTAAGAGAACCGGTCGATCCAGAAAATAAGACTTTAGTTAGTGTTACAATAGAGGAGGGAAGTTCTTGGAATGAAGTAGCCCAAAAATTATCTGAGTTAAAACTTATTGCAAGCAAGGGTGCTTTAATTGATATCGTAAAAGAAAAGGGATATAACGATAGACTCTATGCTGGTACAGCAGAATTATCACAGTCTATGAACTTAGAACAAATTTTAGAAATCTTAGTTGGAGAGGGAAGAACAAAAAATAGTGTCACTATAACTATTCCTGAAGGATATGAATTCAATGAAATAGCAAAAATTCTTGAAGAAAAAAATGTAATTACTAAGGATAAACTTTTAGAAGGAATCAAAAATTTTGATACTTCTAAGTATGACTTTTTAAAAGGAATAGATAAAAAGTACAATTTTGAAGGATTTCTATATCCAGACACCTATGACTTCTTTGAAAATAGCAGTGCAGATGATGTCTTAGAGAAATTTCTAGATAGATTCAATGAAATATTTAATGAAGAATATAAAGCACAATTAAAGAAGTCAGGTTATGATATGAACCAGATAATTACAATGGCCAGTATCATAGAAAGAGAGGGACGCTTACCAGAGGAGCTACCTATTATGGCTTCAGTTTTCTATAATAGATTAAAGACTGATATGCCTCTTGGCTCTTGTGCTACTGTTCAATTTATATTGCAAGAGAGAAAGCAATATCTTTCAATTGAAGATACACAGATAAATTCCCCTTATAATACATATATTAATGTTGGACTTCCACCTGCTCCGATAGCTTCTCCTGGAGAAGGAGCAATTAAAGCAGCTTTATTTCCAGCAAAAACTGACTATCTTTTCTTTGTACTTGAAGATGAAGATACAGGAAAACACAAATTTTCTAAAACTTACGAAGAACACGAAATGAATATACAAAATAGCAATGCAATACCAGAATAAATATTTAAAAGACAAAGATATATTTGTGGGTCAATATAGAAGAAATTGGCCCCATTTTATTGAACAAATTAGAGTTTATGCAATCAATAACCAGGTGCCAATAATAGAAGATGATGCTCTTAATTTTTTATACGAGCTTTTAAATGACAAAACATTTAATAATATATTAGAAATTGGCACAGCAATAGGATATAGTGCACTTATATTTAGGCACCTTTTTCCTGATGCAAAAATTACAACAGTAGAGAGAAATCCTAATTTTTTCAATATAGCAAAGAATAACATAGAAAAAAATTCAGGTAATATAGAATTGATATTTGGTGATGCTGCAGAATATCTTAAAAATAGAAAGGAAAAGATTGATTTTCTTTTTATAGATGCAGCAAAGGGACAATATTTAAACTTTTTTAAATTGGCCAAACCACTTTTAAATGAAGGTGCTCTTATTATATCTGACAATATTTTTGCAAGAGGCCTGACATTTAATCCTGATATTATACATAGACACAAGACAATACAAAATAGAATGAATGAGTTTGTTGAGTTTATGGTAGACAATTATGACTCAACCCTTATAAATATTTCTGATGGATTATTAATTACGAGGTATTATGAATAAAGTTGAATTATTAGCTCCAGCTGGAGATTTAGAAAGACTTAAATACGCTCTTATGTATGGGGCTGATGCTGTATATTTTGCAGGCAAGAAATTTGGACTGAGAGCTCATACACAAAATTTTACTTATCAAGAGATGGAGCAAGCACTTGAGTTTGCACATAATCTAAATAAAAAATGTTATTTAGTTATAAATATAATTGCTCATACATATGATTTTGATGATTTAGAAAATTACCTAATTGAAATAAAAGATTTGAATTTTGATGGATATATAATAAGTGATCCAGGTGTTCTAATGCTAGCTCAAGAAATTTTTGGAATGAATAGAGAATTTCACCTAAGTACTCAGATGAGCACTGCAAACCATAAATCTATTGCTTTTTGGAAGAAACAGGGCGTATCTAGAATTGTTCTTGCTAGAGAGCTCAGCTTGGATGAAATAAGAGAAATTCACAATAGCGATAGCGAAATTGAATTAGAAGCTTTTATACATGGAGCTATGTGTATGTCATATTCTGGAAGATGTTTAATTAGTAACTATATGACAACAAGAGATGCAAATCAAGGAGATTGTGCACAGAGCTGTAGATGGAACTATTCATTAGTTGAGAGCAATAGAGAGGGAGAGTATTTTCCAATTGAAGAAGATGAAAGAGGATCTTACTTTTTTAACTCAAAGGACTTATGTACTATAGATATTTTAAAAGATATTATTGACTCTGGAGTTAAAAGTCTAAAAATTGAAGGCAGAAATAAGACACCTTTTTATGTTGCAAGTGTAGTAAGAGCTTATAGAGAAGCTATTAGAAGAATTGAAGTGGGTGACTCCAAAATTGATGATCTTATAGAAGAAGTAACTAAGGTATCACATAGAAAATATACACATGGATTTTATGATAAAAAAGCAGATCACAATGCACAAGTATATACTACAAGTAGCTATGAAAGAAGTTATGACTTTATAGGTACTGTTCTAGATTATGATAAGAATAGAAAACTTGCTACCATTGAGCAGAGAAATAAGTTCAATGTAGGAGATGAAATAGAAATTATCGGTCCTGACTATTATCTACATAAAATGGTAGTTGAAGAAATGTATGATGAAGATGGAAAGTCAATTCAATCATGTCCTCATGCAAAACAAATTATAAAAATAAATTGTGATGCAGATGTAAAAGAGATGTACATGTTAAGGAAGAAAAAATACTGAAAATATTTAATAAATATGTTAAAATATTAGTAGTTGTTAATTAGGAGGATTTGATGATAAGTGCTGGAGACTTTAAAAAAGGTGTTACTTTCGAAATGAATGGTGAACCACATGTAGTTATTGATTTTCAACATGTTAAGCCTGGAAAGGGAGCAGCTTTTGTTCGTACTAAGTATAAAAACTTAATTACAGGAGCGACAAGAGAGCAAGCTTTTAACCCAAATGATAAGTATAATCCTGCAAGAATTGAAAATAAAAATATGCAATATCTATACACTGATGGGGAATTATACTATTTTATGGATAATGAAACATATGATCAGCTTCCGTTGACCTATGAACAAGTTAAAGATCAAATTGGATTTGTAAAAGAAAATGAAAATGTAAATCTTAGGATGTATAAGGATACTGTAATTGGCATTGAAGCTCCAAACTTTGTAGAATTAGTTGTTGTAGAATCTGAACCAAGTGTAAAGGGAAATTCAGCTACAAATATTACTAAAAATGCAGTAGTTGAAACAGGAGCCCAGATACAAGTTCCTCTATTTGTAAATGTCGGTGATAAAATTAAAATTGATACCAGAACAGGCGAATACTTATCAAGAGTATAGGAGGTTATATGGTAAATAGAGTCAATTATTTAAAAGGACTAGCTGAAGGTCTTAGGCTAAATGACAAGACCAAAGAAGGAAAAATTCTTTTAGAAATATTAGATGTTTTAGAAGATATGGCATTGGAGTTTGAAAATTTAGATGAATATGTTTCTGATGAAGTAGAACAAATCTATGACGAAATAGATGAACTTAGCGAATACATTTGCGATGATTGTCTAGATTATGATGAAGAAGATGATTATGATTTGTTCGATGAAGATGATCAAGATTTAGATGATGATCTAGAAACAGTTCAAGACAATCAATAAACACCTTTTCCAAGGTGTTTTTTTTAGGAATTTTATGATTTACACTAGAATTAAAACAAGAGAAAAATTAATGATAATATTCTACCAAATGAGTGTTAGAAAAGACTTTGTGGTAGATATTGAGGAAATATTAACTCAAATAGAAAAAGATAGAGATAGACAATATTTCAAAGAAGTTTTAGATTTGTTTCATCAACATGTTCAAGAAATAGATGAAATTTTAAATGGGGCTATGCAAAATTACTCTACTAAGTTAATCAATAAGGTAGAACTTGCAATACTTAGAATTTCAACAATAGAATTGATTTATATGAAGGATATTCCTGTAGAAGTGAGTATAAATGAAGCTGTAGAACTAGCTAAATTGTATTCTCTTGATAAGGCTCCTGCATTTATCAATGGAGTGCTTGGAAGAGTTGCAGATGAAAAAAGATAATTTTATTTCTGTAAAAGATTTAAATACAAGATTAAAAAATTATATTACTTATTCAAATTTTAATAATATAAAAGTCAAAGCTGAAGTTGGTAAAATAAATAAGTATGGCAATGGAAACTATTATTTTACTATTAAAGAAGGCGACTATAGTATTAGTTGTTTTATGTCATATTTAAATACACCCAAGATAAAATTTGAGTTTTTAGAAGGTGATAAATACATATTTCAAGGCAATATTTCAGTATTTGATAAAAAGGCAGATTTAAAATTTATAGTAAATAAGATTGAAAAAACTCTTGAAGAAGGGGATTTTTTAGTTAATTTAAATAATTTAAAAAATAAATTTAAAGAAGAGGGATTATTAGATAAAAAGAAGAATGAAATAATCCCAGAATTGCCTAATAATATTCTTTTAATAACCTCTAGCAATACTGCAGCATATCACGATTTTATGAACGCTTTTAAAAATAGAAATCCTTTTTGTAATGTAGAACATATCAATTCTACTATGCAGGGAACTCAGGCAGCAAGTGATATATGTAGTTCAATAAGTTCTGCTATTGATATTGATAAAAATAAGTATGACTTAATAGTAATTACAAGAGGTGGCGGAGGTTATGAAGATTTAAATTGCTTTAATGATGAATTTCTTTGCAGATATATTGCAAATTTGGATATTCCTGTCATTTCTGCAATTGGACATCAAACTGATATTACTTTAATAGAATTAGTTTCAACTTTAAGATCTCAAACACCCACTCAGGCAGCTTATGATGCAACCTCAAATGTATCAGATATTTTAAGTATGTGGGATAATAGATTAAATGTGATTTCAGATAAAATTAAACTATCTCTATCAAATATCTCACTTAAAGTAGATTTGCAAGAAAAATCATTAGAATACGCTTTTAGGAATAAGTACAAAATTAAAATAGATTATCTAAATAAATTAGATTTAGAATTAAAAAACAAGATAAATAGAATAATTAGTGATCTAGTTACTAGAATAAAAAATGAGGAAAAATTTATAGAATATATTAATCCAATGTATCCACTTGAAAAGGGATATTCTCTAGTGACTAAAGATTCAAAAATTGTAAATAAAGATGATATAAAAACAGGTGATATCATAACCACATATTTTAATGAAGGATCTGTTACATCAGAGGTTAAATCAATTGATAAGAGGAAATTAATAGATGGATTATAATAAACAATTAGAAAAATTGGAAGAACTCAAAGAGAAAATTAATTCTTCAAATAATTTGGAAGAACAAATTAAGACATATAAAGAAGCTAAGGATATTCTTAAAGAACTTAAGGAAGAACTTTATAGACTTGAGAAAATGGTAAATGAAGAAGACATTTTTATTGAAATTTAATGAAATTGCATCTGATCTACTCAATCTAGATTCTCTAATAGCTGACTCAATGAAATATAGTTTTTTTGCAGGAGGAAAGAGGATAAGACCTCTTCTTTATCTGACAACTATAGATATGTTAGATGAAATATGCTATGAAGATTATGTATTTTCCTGTGCGCTAGAGATGATACATACTTATAGTTTGATACATGATGATTTACCTGCAATGGATAACGATGACTATAGAAGAGGAAAGTTGACAAATCACAAAGTTTTTGGGGAAGCTACAGCAATATTAGCTGGAGATGCTCTTCTTAATAGAGCATATGAATTACTTTTAAATATACAAAAAGACTCTAGGTTTTATAAACCTGCTCAATATTTATCTAATGCTGTAGGGGCATGTGGAATGATAAATGGTCAGATGTTAGATATGAATTTAGAAAACAAGCAAACATATGAAGATCAAGTATTAGAATTAATTAAAAATAAAACTTCAAAACTTATAGCAGCTTCAATTCAAGGAGCAGCATTAAGAAGTGGAAAAAATATAGATTTAGAGGAGATGTCACTTGCTCTAGGTTTAGTATTTCAACTTCAAGACGATTTACTTGATTGTGAATCGACATTTGAAGAGATGGGCAAAACAATAGGTAAAGATCAAAAAGCTAATAAATCTACACTTCTATCTTTAATAGGCAAAGACAGAGTAAAAAAAATGATAGATTATCAGCTTAAATTTATATACGAAACTATTGATAAACTATCTCTAGATTACAATACTTCTAGTTTTAAAAGCTTGATTGATTTAATAGCTAATAGGCAAAATTAGTGTATAATTATAATATGGTGGTACAGTATTCTAGTCGATATATATTGCTTGTGAAGGCGGCCCTAAAAATCCGTCAAAGAGCATATCGATGAAGTTCTTGATATTTGCTTTTATCGCCCAGATAGGGGCATTTGTTGAGAGTAAGAAGATGGGGGTAACTTACAATGGCATGCAAGCTAGCCCTTGCTTCGTGGAGACTTACATTTGTAAGATGACACCTGCATATTTGGCGACAAAATGCAGTGTAGCTTGCCTTGAGTGGAGTGAGGTGGACGTTTAACTAAACCCACACTGCAAAAAAGGATAGCAGCGCTATATATCGTTGAGGAAAACTCCTAGACTGATATGTTTTAAGATTATAGTACGTTCTCAGTGGTAATCCAGTCTCTATATTGGCGACAATTGGAATTGTCATTTAAAAGGGAACTGCTGATAAGGCGACTTACAGTATGACAATGGGAAACCCTACTGGACCTAAGACGTAACATTTATTAAAATCATAGCCACCATTTATTAAGGAGAATTAATGCTAAAGCTTTGGGTTCTAAGAGTGACGCTTTTGACATTGTTTCTTTCAATGGCATTTGCTGTGCTCTCAGAAATGGTCCTTAGAAATTTAAATATAGTATTTGCCCTGATTGTATATCTGATAATTATTTTTACAGGTATATTTTTTGACATGATTGGAATAGCTTTTGCTATGTGTGATATTAAGCCTTTTAATTCAATGGCAGCAAGAAAAGTAAAGGCAAGTAAGAGGGCTGTAGAGTTATTACATAAATCTGCAATGGTTTCTAATTTTTGCAATGATGTAGTTGGCGATATTTCTGGAATTATAAGTGGGTCAGTAGCAGCTATAATAATTATAAGTATTTCTAAATATGATATTAGAATAAGCAATGTTTCACTTTTAACAGTATTGATGTCTTCACTTACATCTGCTGTAACTGTTGGCGGGAAGGCATATGGAAAGACTATAGCATTAAAGAAATCTAAAGAAATTGTATATAGATTTTCATATATAGTAGATGCAATAGAGAGAATAATTCATAGGAAGTTGTTCTAATGAAGCAAAGAATTGACGAAATACTTGTACAAAGGGCAATTATTGATACTAGAAGCAAAGCAAAAAGTCTCATAATGGCTGGATATGTATTTGTAAATGACAAAAAGGTACTAAAAGCTGGAGAGTTATTTGATTCTAGTTTAGATTTAGAAATATTTATAAAAGAAAAAGATCCCTATGTAAGTAGAGCTGCTCATAAATTGATTAAAGCTATCGATAAATTTTCAATAAACATTAGAGATAAAGTTTGTCTAGATGGTGGAAGCTCAACTGGTGGTTTTACTCAAGTTATGCTTGAGTATGGTGCTAAAAAAGTTTATGCAATAGATGTAGGTTATGGTCAGATGCATTACAGTTTGAGAAATCATCCAGATATAGTTTTAATGGAAAGATTTAATCTTAGAAATTTGAGCAGAGACGATATATCTCAAGATATAGAATTTTTTACCTTAGATGTATCTTTTATAAGTATTAAACTTGTCATTGAAAAAATACTTGAAGTTTCAAGTGAAGATGTAGAAGCTGTAATACTTATTAAACCTCAATTTGAAGCAAGAAGAGAAGATGTCGGTAAAAAGGGGATAATAAGTGATAGACAAGTACATTTTAGAGTTTTAGTTGAAATAACTAATTATTTAAAAAGTATAGGTCTTAAAATAGAAAATATTGACTATTCACCTATTAAGGGTGCAAAGGGAAATATTGAATTTATATGTCATATAAGCAGAAAAAATTCAGTAGACAGAGAATTAGATATTGAAAAAGTTGTTATAGAAGCTCATAGGGAATTATTATGTTAAGAGAACTTAGAGTTGAAAATTATATTTTAATACCTAAACTTCATATTGATTTTAATAGAGGTCTCACTGTAATTACAGGTGAAACTGGTGCAGGTAAATCTATACTTATGCAAGCAATAGAAATAGCACTAGGTAAAAAAGTAAACAATGAAATATTGAGAGACCAAGATAAGAAGGCATATTTTGAATTGCTCTTTGAAAAAGATGGAGAATTGATATCGATAAGTAGAGAAGTATTCCCAACTTCTAGAAGTATATATAGAGTAAATGGAGAAGTTTTAAGTTTTACTGCTCTTGAGGAATTAACCCCTAATTTAGTAGATATATATTCACAAAAACAGCATAATTTTTTAATTAAGCCAATCAATCAGATTAATACAATAGATACATTTTCTAATGAAATTTTATCTTTAAAAAGTAATATAGAAAATATTTGTAAGTCAATAGATGAGAACAATCATAAATTATCATTACTAGAGAAATCTCTTCAAAATAGTGCATTTATAAGAGATGCATATACAAGAATTAAGGAACTAAATCTAAGTGAAGATGATCTATATTTAGAAAATAAGATAAGCCAGCTTCAAGAAAGTTATTACATAAATGATTTAAATACTCAAGCATTTGATCATATAAATGATGCTCTAAACTCTATAGATGGTGCTTTAGATTCAATGAGACTTCTTAAGAAATTTTTTCCAGAAATTGATGATTCTTTAAATAGAATGAAATCCTCTTGGATTGAATTAGATGATATCTATAGGGATAGGAGAAAATATGAAGTAGAGAAGTTAAGCGAAGAAGAACAATATCTACTTCAAGA
>JAEZUZ010000046.1 GCA_023443345.1 Bacillota bacterium | reverse complement strand
AGTTAGTACCATTGAATTGGCTATAGAAGAAACTCTCTGCAGATCATTAGAAGCTCCTGTTGAAATTTCACCAAGAACTAATTCCTCTGCCACTCTACCACCCAATAAAGTAACTATCATATCTTTTAAATAAGACTTTGTTAAATAATTTTGTTCTTCATCAGGTAGATTAAGTGTGAATCCACCGGCACTGCCCCTAGGGATAATAGTTACAAAATGAACTGGATCATATCCTTTTAAATGGTGTGAAACTACAGCGTGACCTGCTTCGTGGATAGATACAAGTCTCTTTTCCTTTTCTGTTACTAACTTGGATTTTTTCTCAACACCTGCCATTACTTTATTTGCAGCTTCTTCTAGCTTTCTCATTGTTATCTCTTTGAGACCTTCTCTTACACTCATCAAAGCTGCTTCATTTAATAAGTTTTCTAAATCAGCTGGTGTATAATACGGTGTTCTCTTTGCAATGGTTGCAAAATTTACATCATCAGCTAACTTTTTATTTCTTGCATGAACCTTAAGTATCTCTTCTCTTTCTTTAATATCAGGTAGACCAACCTCAATAGTTCTATCAAATCTTCCAGGTCTTAAAATAGCTGGATCTAGAATATCTGGTCTATTTGTTGCAGCTATTATAATAATTCCCTGGTGATCTCCAAAACCATCCATTTCAACTAATAATTGGTTAAGGGTTTGCTCTCTCTCGTCATTTCCCCCTCCAATTCCAACGCCTCTTCTTCGACCTACAGCATCTATTTCATCTATAAATACAATGCATGGTGCATCTTTCTTGGCATTCTTAAATAAATCTCTAACTCTTGAAGCACCAACACCTACGAACATTTCAACAAAGTCAGATCCACTGATACTATAGAAAGGAACTCCAGCTTCTCCTGCAATGGCCTTAGATAAGTATGTCTTACCTGTTCCTGGTCTACCAACCATGAGAATTCCCTTAGGTATTCTTGCCCCCATTTTTGCAAATTTCTCTGGAAATTTAAGAAAATCTACTATTTCTTTCAATTCTTCCTTTTCTTCCTTAAGACCTGCAACATCTTTAAACTTTACCATTTTCTTTGGATCTTGCTTATTTAACTGTGCCTTTGACTTTCCAAAGTTCATTGCTTGACCTGCTCCACCTGCAGATCTTTTAATTATAAATATCCATAAAAATGCAAGTGAACCAAGCATAAGTATTGGAAATAATAAATCTCTCCATATAGGCTGTCTTTCTGATACCTTTGTCTGAATATCTACATTATGTAATTCTGCCTTATCATAGATAATTTTTCCAATATAATCGGCAAATAAATTTGGAATTACAATCTTGAATTCCTTCTTATTCTTAAGTGCACCTCTAACTACAATATCAGCTGTTGATCCTCCTGCATCTGAATCATAAACAAGCAGGCTATCAACTTGCCCTTCATCCAATTTTTGAATTAATTCACTAAATCCTATCTCTTCTTTCGCTACCCTTGAATTAGAAAAAAATCCAAGAGCAAAATAGATAAGAACCACAATGATCAATAGATAAAAGAAAAATCCTGATCTAACTTTCCTCATTATTTCCCACTTTCTAAGCTTTTTCAATCTTTATTCTATAATATTTATCGCAAGTAGTCTCAATTTGTGATTTTCTTACATCTAACACCCAGTATACTTCTTTCTGATCTGCTAAAAGCAACAATTCATTTCTTAGACTGCTTGGAATTTTTTGATCTTTAAGAAATTTATTTAATTTCTTAGTATAACTGACCCCAACTGGATTAAAATAATCATCTTCCTTCATGTTTCTTAATACAAATGGTGGGGTTGCTTTATCAAAAGGAATGCTATGAGTATTTTCATCAAATATTGCTTGACCAATATCTATACTCACAATTAAATCGAATACTTTGTTTATACCCTCATTTAGTTCAGAATATCTACCTGTGTAGCTATTATCACTTTTTCCCCTAACTACCATTTTACCACAAGAAATAGAATATGTATGAGAAGAAACGTCTCTATGACCTCCATTTGAAGTTAAAATAAATTTATTTAATTCACTTATTTCCTTGCTTGATGTATTTTGTAAATCACCATTTTTTTCTAATAATAAATATAAATAATTTATTCTAACATCATCATCCATATCTCTTATTTTTTTTAATTCTATTACATCTCTAAAGAGTTCTCTATCATAATATTTTCTAAGAACATTTTTTGCACTTATTAAATGTGAAATAGACTGCTCTATCTTATCCCTAAAATTGGGAGAAATCTCCTCTAATACTGGTATGAGCCTATGTCTTATTTCATTCCTCTTATATTTTAGATCTCTATTTGACTCATCAACTTTGTAATCTATATTTCTACTATCTAAATAATCAACTATATCTTTCTTATCCATATCAAGAAGTGGTCTATAGATATTATTGTTTTGATATTTTATACTTGTAAGCCCATTTATTCCTGCGCCATAGAATAAATTTAGAAAGAAAGTCTCAACTAAATCGTCTCTGTGATGAGCTGTAAGAATAGAATCTATGTTGTTATTTCTAACAATCTCCTGTGCCATTAAATATCTATATTCTCTTCCAGCCATCTCAATAGATATCTTCTTCTTTTTTGAAAAATCAGAAATATCACAACTTCTAAGATGTAAGGTAACTTCTAATTTTAGAGCTAATTGCTTTACAAATTCCTCTTCAAAATTTGCTTCTTCTCTTAACTTATGATTTAAATGAAAGGCATGAAGTTCAAAATTATTCTCTTTTCTTAGTTCGACTAATTTATGCAATAGATATACTGAGTCGGGACCACCTGATAACATAATTAGTATTTTCTGACTTTTAATCCAACCATCTTTAATCATTAATTAGACCTCTTAGACTTGCATATCCATACATTCCAACATTCATACTTATGTGAACTTCTTCTAAGTGTAATTCCTCAAGTATATGAAGCAATATCTCCATTCCTCTATCTATAATCCTGAGCCTCTTTGGTTCTACCTTACTATATTTCTCTATTCTATCTTTAAAATCCATATTTTTAAACTTTTCTATAAGATCAATAAGTTCATACTTTCTTATAATTCTATCTTCGTGATTTAAAGAATAGTCTTCACTAAATATCTGTGCAATAACAAGAGCTGTACCTCCTATTGCATATAATTTAGATGTCTTTATATCTACTTTAAAATCTAACTTTTTAGGATTTTCAAATAATACAAGTGAGCCTACCGGAAAAGAAAGAAACATCTCCCCATTACATATTTCACTACTAGCTCCACCTATATCACACACACAGAAATCACCTTTATAGTTAAGTTTTACAGACTCGTATGCAATTTTTGCCTCATCTTTAGTATCTAATATCTCTACTTCTATTCCATATTTTCTAGCTCTCTCTATAAAAATATCACTATTTTTAGCAGATCTAAGTGATTCTGTAGCATAGGCATATATTTCTGCAACTTCAGCTTTTTCTTTTAAAATTTCTAAACTTCTCAATGCTCTTTCTACTGAATCAACACTTAAATAACCTCCCTTCTTGCCTTTTACAATTTGAGGGATTTCTAAAAAATATTTGCTTTCTCTTATATCTTTATCGCTATCAAATACTATCATCTTTATGCTATTACTTCCAATATCTATAACAGCTCTTTTCATCATTTCTCCATACATGAAAAAAGATCAATCACTTGATCTGCTTTCATTAACTATAAAAATCATCTCTGTTGGCTTGACCATTTTGAGTTTCTGTCTAGCTATATTTTCTATGTACTCAGGTCTAGATGCATTCTTGAGTTCTTCTTCTAGTGCTTCTTTAAGAGTTTCAAGTCTACTAATTTCGGCTTCATAAAAAGCCCTCTCTTTTGTAAGTCTTTGAAATTCCTTCTGTTGATTAAACTTAGTATAGGCAACTAACAAAAGTACAAAAACTAGTATTAAGATAGCTATATTTTTTTTTCTAAACATCATAACTCCTTTACTAGAATATCTTTAGCATTCTTAGACTGGATTTCTTGAGTAGAAATCACTAAGTACTTTTTAACATAATGACCAAATATTACTTCAATTGTATCATCTATAGATACTTCATATGAGGCTTTTACCTGTTTTGAGTTTACACTTACTTTCCCGGCATCACAGAATGCCTTTGCAATCTGTCTTCTTTTTATAATTCGTGCAACTTTTAAAAATTTATCTATCCTCATGTTGTAAAAGAGCAGCTAAGCTGCTCTTTTTATTTATTTACCTTATCTTTAAGATTCTTTCCTGCTTTAAATACAGGTGATTTTGAAGCCGGGATAATCATTTCCATACTTGGATTCTTAGGGTTTCTTCCCTTTCTTTCTTTTCTTGTACGAACTTCGAATGTACCAAATCCAACTAATTGAACTTTTTCACCCTTTACTAGTTCCTCTTCAACGATTTCTAAAACAGCATCTAATGCTTCTTTTGAATCTTTTTTTGTTAAATTTGTCTTCTCAGCAATGCGAGCGATAAATTCTTGTTTATTCATAGTTCCTCCTATTTTTCTCTACATCAATCATAATATACATTTTTTCATATAAATTCAAGTGTTTTATGAATTTTATCGCATATTTTTTATGACTTTTTCTATCTTTTCCCTTAAATTTATATAAAAATCGTAATTATATCCATAATTGTTCAAAAAACTTACTTCTTCTTCACTTAAATTTTTCTTCCAATCCTTTGAAAGCTTATCTAAGTATTTCCTTGCTTCCATTATATAGAGAAGTATCTCACTTTTAGGTACTTGCATCAATTTATCAGTGAGAGAAACTTCCATATTTTTATTTTTCTGCCAAATCTCTTCTACTTCTTCAAGAGAATTTGCCTTATCAGTTGAAAATACATGTGTATGTCTTCTAATTAATTTATCTTTTAAAGTCTCTAATACATTGTGTATTGTAAATACACCTCTTTTAGTTGCATAACTTGCATGAAATAGTACTTGAAATATCAAATCTCCTAACTCTTCTTCAAGCATGTAGTCGTCTTCTTGCTCAATTGCATGAATTAGCTCATAACTTTCTTCAAGAAGATATCTCCTTAAACTTCTATGGTCTTGAGAATTATCCCATGGACACCCTTCTGAGGAAATAAGAAATTTTACTAGTTCATTAAGAGAATAAAAATCTTTTGGATCTTCTCTTTTTGGCACATATATGCTAAGTAGATGATCATAGTTTTCAAGTCTATCCAACTCATATAGATTTACATTGTATATCTCTTCAACTTTTGATGATAGATTGTGAAGAACTATTATCTGGTGCTCATCACTAAATGAATCCATCAACCTTATCTTTAAGTCTGAAGCTATCTTTCTGCTATAGACCTGCATAATTAGTGAGTTATTTTTGGGATCTATATATTTATCTTCTAGTGCATCTAGAATATTTAATCCTTCACTTGGCTCTAACTTAAGTGATGATATTGCTACATCTATAAAACTAGAAGATGGTATAATCTCAAAATCAACCCCACTATCAATTAATTTATGAACTGTAGTTTCAGCAACATATGGATTTCCCGGAACTGCATATACCAGATCTTCATCTTTAGACTTTTCAATCAACGTCTCAACGATTGTACTATATACTTCTTCAAAATTCTCTGATCTATCATATACTTCGTCAAAGCTCGAAAACTCGATGTCTAACTCATCTACTATTGGATGTTTAGAAGTCCTTAAATACACATTTTTAGATTGATGTAATTTTTCCCAAGCGCTAAGAGATATAAATCTCCTATCTGAGGGCCCAAGACCTATTACCGTTATCATTGAGCCTGTATAAACTGATGAACTTGTAAGTCAGAATCTGCTGATAACTCTGAAATTACTGCATTTAGTCTCTCATCAACTAATTTTTTGAATTCACCATTTCTAATAGCTTCAATCTGTTGAGAATCTACACCTTGAGCCTTCATCTGTTCTAAATTTCTCTTGTCATTTACAAATATGAGATGGTATCCAAACTGTGTTTGAACTGGCTTTGTGACCTTTCCAACTTCTGCATTAAATGCAGCATCAGCAAAAGGCTTAACCATTGTCTCATGTGTAAAATATCCTAGATCTCCACCCTTATCCTTATTTGAAGTATCTATAGAGAATTCCTTAGCTCTATCGTTAAATAGAGATGGATCTTTAGAGAGCTCTGC
This sequence comes from Bacillota bacterium, assembly GCA_023443345.1. Classification (GTDB taxonomy): domain Bacteria; phylum Bacillota; class Clostridia; order Peptostreptococcales; family Acidaminobacteraceae; genus JAEZUZ01. Next base: position 1,057 of record JAEZUZ010000046.1, on the reverse strand, counting down.
ATATAACTCATCTGCTTTATTCTTATCTTCAACAAGAATATGTTGAGCCTTAACTTGAACTATCCTTGAACTAATTGTATCCCTTTCTTTCTGCTCTGATTCAATAGATCTCTTAATTAGGTCATATGTTCTAATATAGTATAGTTCATCTTCAATTGACTTTTTAAAGTCCTCTTCTTTTATATTGTACTTTTCTATATATTCCTTTGAAATAGGATTTTGTAAATCCTTTTTTAAACTCTCATATCTTGCATCAACTTCACTCTTGTCTACAGTTATTCTATTGTCTTTTGCAAACTTTTGAACATAGTAATCACGTGCAAGAATATTTGCAAGTGAATTTTTTAACCCAATTAATAGAGCTTTTCCTTCTTTAGTATTAAATATGCTTTCTCCATGTCTAAGTGCATAACTAAACTGATTTATTCTAAGCTCTTTTAAAAAGGTTGATTTTTTAATAGTAAATTCCTTTGCACTGGCAACTACATCTGGAATGTCTGTATCCTGAGATCTCAAGTCAAAATCTACAGTTTTATTCTCATTTAAGTTTACTGTATTTAAAGAATCATCATTCTTTTTATTGCAACCTGTAAACATAAGAATTGAGATTGCAAGAAATAACAAAAATATTTTCTTCATATTTATCTCCTTTAAAATCTATACTTCATATTATACAATTTGGATACCTAAAATAAAACTATAAATATATAGTCTAGGAAGCATCATTAAAATTTATAAATTTTATTATCTACAATAATAATATTATCCTAGACTTCGACACCAGCTACGAGTTATTCATACCTGCCACAAGAAAGTGAACCATACCACGCAAAACTCATACCAGATACACGAAACTTTTTATTTTGAGTGGACCCTCTACACGAAAGCCATACTAGAGACACGAAAGTAAACAAGCGATATGAAAATCGAAGTTTCGTGTAGCTGGTTTGACAAGCAAATAAAAGGGTGCAATAAACAGGGCAACTATCGGGAACTTAGGCAATTTTGCACCCTTTCGTTTATTTGGCGACTTTCTAAAAGCCTTGCTATATCAACC
>JAEZUZ010000100.1 GCA_023443345.1 Bacillota bacterium | reverse complement strand
AAATACAACTGTCTTTATAATAGCTTTAATAACTACATTGCCTTTAAATACATCTATTGATGAATCAACTATATTTTTCTGTGTTACTATTCCTGTTCTAGAAGCCATCTCCATCAAAATTATAAGAGATATTCCTGAAAATAAAACAGCCCAAAGTAACTGATATCCAAATTTTGAACCTGCAATAGTTGCAGTAGTAATAGTTCCAGGCCCTACAAACGCACTGGTTACAATTGCTGCAGGACCAATCTGTTTGAGTTTCTTAAGAAAATTACTCATAATTCCTCCTTTATAAATTTAATAAAACCTTAAGAAAAATTTTATTTTGTATTTACAATATAACTCAAAATAAAAAACATTTTCCACGTCAAAATACACAATTAATACCCCAATATATACAACAAAATAACCAAAGTTTGTAAAAAAAAGACATCTTTTTAGATGTCTTTTATCAATCTATACTTTGAAATAATCTTCCAATAATTCTATAGTCATTTCAACAGCTTTATCAACTCTATTATCTTCTATCATAAAGTGAACCGATGGCTCTACTGTATTTTTAAATCTCAATACATTTTTATATTTGCCCTGTGCTAGTTCTATAAAATTATCAATTCTTTCAATATCATCTATTTTTAGTACAATCTTTTGTCCTCTGTACTTAATCTCATTAAATGGGCTTTTAATTAACAAATATCTCAAGTGGCTCAGCTCTATTAAATTGCTCACTTCTAAAGGAAGAGTTCCAAATCTATCTATAAGTTCATTCTCGATTTCTATCAATTCCTCATAGGATTCTATATTTGATAGCCTGTGATAGTAGTGAACTCTAACAGATTCGTTGTTTATATAATCCTCTCTTATAAAGGCACTTATTGGAATATCAATTTTTACTGCCTTTCTCACAGGACTTTCAACATTTCTCTTCTCCTTTATTGTATCTGTTAGAAGTTGCATATACAGTTCATACCCGATTTGTTCAAAGTGTCCAGATTGCTCTGCACCTATAATGCTGCCTGCTCCTCTTAACTCTAAATCTCTAAGTGCAATTTTATATCCACTTCCAAAGTCTGTATATTCCCTAATAGTCTCAAGTCTATTTAGAGCCTCCTGAGTAACTATTGTTTCACTTGGATAAAAGAGATAGCAATAAGCGAGTTGATTGCTTCTTCCAACTCTGCCCCTTAGCTGATATAGTTGGGAAAGCCCTAACTGAGTTGCATTATGCATAATTATGGTATTTACATTTTCCAAATCCATACCTGTCTCAATTATTGTAGTAGATATAAGTACATCGAATTTCTTTTCAATAAATTCACTTATTCTATTTTCTATATCTTTTTCACTCATCTGACCATGACAATAAGTAAAACTTACTTCTGGAAGGGCTCGAGATAACATATCTGTGATATTTTCTATTCCTCCAACTCTATTGTAGACGTAGTATACTTGACCGCCTCTTGATACTTCCTTCTCTATAGCATATTTTACTTTTTCAATTTCAAAGGGCATAAGATATGTCTGAATTGGAAATCTATCCTTTGGAACTTCAAGTATTAAACTCATATCTCTAATGCCACTTATACTCATCTGTAGAGTTCTGGGTATTGGGGTAGCACTGAGTGATAGGGTATCTACATTTACTTTTTTAGATCTTATAGCTTCTTTCTGCTTAACTCCAAATCTCTGCTCTTCATCAATTACAAAAAGACCTAAGTCGCTAAATTCAATTTCCTTAGATAGTAGCTTATGAGTTCCTACAACTATGTCAATGTTTCCAAGCTTAAGACCCTCTCTTACTTCCTTTGCCTTATTTCCCTTTATAAGTCTGCTATATGAAGCTATTTTTACTGGATAACCCTTAAATCTGTCCCTGAGTGTTTTCTCATGTTGCATACATAGAATTGTTGTTGGAACCAAAAATGCAACTTGTTTTCCATCAAGAACAGCCTTAAACATAGCTCTCATAGCTACTTCAGTCTTTCCTACACCTACATCTCCACATAGAACCCTATCCATGGGATATTGTCTTTGCATGTCTGTCTTGATTTCTTCAATAACTCTCAACTGATCATCTGTTTCTTGATAAGGAAAATCGTCCTCAAACTCTTTCTGCCAAGCTGCATCCTTTGAAAAAGCAAATCCCTTTGTATTTAGTCTTTTTGAATATAGATCTATAAGTTCATCTGAAATATCTTCTAAGTGTTTTTTTGCCTTGGATTTCTTCTGCTGCCAAGACGAATTCCCAAGTTTTGTTAGCTGAGGTCTACTTCCAACATATCTATGAATTAGACCTATATTTTGAGTTGGTACAAATAGCTCATCTCCATCTTTATATGTAATAGAGACAAAGTCCCTCATAACTAAGTCGTATTCTTTTCTTACAACTCCATTATATAGACCAATCCCGTAGTCTACATGCACTACATACTCGCCTTTTTTTAGATCTTCAATACTGGATATGGCCTTAGTATTTTCAAGTTTTTTATGTCTTGTCTTCTTCTTGGGAACTCTATTAAATAAGTTTTTCTCTGAAAAATTGGCAATAAATTTCTTATCATCAATAAATCCAGCGTATAGTGGCCCCTCTAAAAATGAAATATTTCTAAGAGAAAAATTTCTCTGATTTGCTTCTTCTATAAAAGCTTCCTTCTTCTCCTTAGAGAAATATAGATTTATTGAGTATCCCCTTCTTATGAGCTGATTTATATCTACAAAGAAATCGTTCCACTTCCCTTCATAAAAGTGTGCCTTTCTGCTTGAATAATTTAAATTGTCAGAAATGTCATGTTCTATATTTAGGGTGAAACTTTTCTTTAATTCTCTAACTATAATTTCACTCTTAATCCACCTTCTATCTTCTTGATCAATTGCACTGCCTTTTTCTATTGCATCATTTAGCATAATTAGATAGTCTTCATCTATTTGCTTTGCTTGATTTTCTATCTGTTTTAGATCAAAGACAACAAGAGGTATATCTATATAGTCAAGAAGAGAAGTAGTCTCTTTTATAAGTGGATAAAATCTACTTTCATTTTCAATTATTTGGGAGTAATTGTATCCCAGTTTTTCAATCTCTTCTATATCTTGAGGCAATAAGTATGCCTCATTTGACTTAGTTATTTCGAAGCTCTCTATATTTTCAATACTTAATTGACTAAGAGGATCAAATAATCTCATTGAATCTATCTCATCTGCAAACAACTCAAGTCTTATTGGATATACATTCTTAGGTGGAAATATATCTATGATTGAGCCCCTTATACTAAAGTCATGAGGCTTTTGAACTTGAAAAGTCTCTTCATAGCCATTTAATACGAGTTTTCTTGCTAATTCCCTCGTATCAATTTGTGTGCTGTAGTCAACTTTAAAATTGTACTTTATAAATTCCTTTCTAAGAGGAATTGATTGCATCAAGTTCTCTATTGTAATTAAATATATATAATTGTCCTTACTAAGTAAGTGTGAAATAAATGAAGCTCTCTGATAATATAAGTCTCCTGATGAATGCACATCTTTATAAAAAGTCATAGTAAGTTCATCTAACACAAGTACATCTTTTCCTACAGCAGTAAGTGATTCCTTTAAAGTATTAAGAGTAGACTTATTTGGAAGTACAACAAGCACCGGAAAAAAACACTCTGCTAAAAAAAATGCTGAGTGTTCTCTAGATATACCATATATATTTTTACTTTCTCTTTCTTTTAAACTTTCAATAATTTCTATATTATACATCTACTTTTCCATTAAATTTATTCATTGTTGAATCAACACCATTTACTATAAACTCATCAATAGCCTTTACTGATGCATCAAAGACCTTATTAATAATGAGTGCCTCTTCTTTGCTAAAATTATTAAGGACATCTATCTTAAGATCGATTTTTTTATCTCTAGAAATTCCAATCCTCATTCTAGGAAAATCTTCTGACCTTAAGTGATATAGTATGTTTCTCATCCCATTGTGAGTTCCTGCTGAACCTTTTTTTCTAATCCTAATGGTACCAACCTCTATATCTATATCGTCATATATTATAAGCACATCTTCAAGATCAATTTTAAAGTAATTTATGACATCTCTTATAGCTTCTCCACTTAAGTTCATATATGTCTGGGGTTTTAAAAATATTACCTGCTCTCCCCTTATATTTACTTTAGCCATTAGAGATTTAAATTTTATAGTATCTATTTTGAAGTTGTTCTCTCTAGCATACCTATCCAATAAAAGAAAGCCCACATTGTGCTTTGTATGGGCATATTTCTTTCCAGGATTACCAAGTCCACATATTAACTTCATGATACCTACTTAAAAAGTTCAGATACTGAATCATTTCTATATATTCTAAGAAGTGCTTCAGCAAATAACTTTGAAGTTGTAAGAGTAGTAACTCTATCAAATTTTTTCTCTTCTGGCAATTCTATAGTATCAAGAAGTACAAGTTCATCAATAGGCGAATCTTTTAATCTTTCAATAGCAGGTCCAGATAGTACAGCATGAGTTGCACATGCTATAACGGATTTAGCTCCCATATCTTTAAGTGCAAATGCTGCCTTAGTAATGGTTCCTGCTGTATCTATCATATCATCTACAATGATTACATTTTTATCCTTTACTTCACCAATGATGCTCATTATTTCCATTTCGTTTGCCTTAGGTCTTCTCTTTTCAATGATAGCAACTCTTGAATCAAGTAATTTTGCAAAGTCCCTGGCTCTAGTAACTGAACCAAAGTCTGGAGAAACTATCACTGTGTCTTCCAATTTCTTGCTCTTTAAGTACTCTGCTAAAATTGGTTGACCTAAAAGATGGTCTACAGGAATATTGAAATACCCTTGAATTTGGGCAGCGTGTAGGTCCATAGTAAGAACTCTATTTGCTCCAGCTGTCTGAAGTAAATCTGCAACTAATTTAGCACTAATTGGATCTCTTGCCTTTGCTTTTCTGTCCTGCCTTGCATAGCCATAGTAGGGAATTACTGCTGTAATTGTGCTAGCAGAAGCTCTCTTAAAGGCATCAATCATGATTAATAACTCCATTATATTTGTATTTACATCTGGTGGTGCTGTAGACTGAACTATAAATACGTCCTTTCCTCTTACACTCTGTTCTATATGTACAGAGATCTCACCATCGCTAAATGTAGAAACTTTAGCATTACCAAGCTCAAGTCCCAGATAATCACAAATTTTCTGAGCTAATTTGACACTTGCGTTGGCACTAAATATTATTGCTTTTTCTTGCTTTTTAGACATCTTTTTTCCCCTTTATATGATAGTATCCATCTTCTTTATAAACGACATTGTTTTTATCTATTGCAAGAGATCCCTTAGGGACATCCTTTGTAATTGTAGTTCCAGCTGCTATAAAAGTATCTTCTTCTAAGTTTACAGGAGATATAATATTTGTATTGCAACCTATAAAGCTGTTTTTTCCTACATGTGATCTATGTTTATTTACTCCATCATAATTTACAAAAATAGTTCCACAACCTACATTTATTGACTCATCTAAGTCTGCATCTCCTACATAACTTAGATGTGGAACCTTTGTCTTTGAACCAATTGTTGCATTCTTAAGTTCAACAAAGTCTCCAATTTTAACACTATCCATAGTAGTTGTATTAGGTCTAATATAGGCATAGGGACCTATTATATTATTTTTGCCAATTGTAGAGTTCTTTATTACTGATCTCTCAATAGTAGTTCCATTAGAGATTTTTGAATCTATAATTTCTGAATAAGCTCCTATAACTACATCTTCTTCTATAAGAGTATTTCCTCTTAGTATTGCTCCCTGCTCTATTATGCAATCTCTTGATAATTCTACTGTAGGCTCGATATATATCGTATGCGGCATTACCATAGTAACACCCTTATTTAGCCAGTGTTTTCTAATTCTATCTAAGAGTATTTCTTGAGCTTGACTTAATTGCTCTCTACTATTTATTCCAACTGTCTGATTGAAATCATCTGTAATATAAGATAAAACTTTGTACTTATAGCTGTTGAAGATTTCGATAATGTCTGTTAAATAATATTCTTTCTGTGCATTATTATTCTTTATCTCTGAAATATGTTGCTTTAATTTTTTGACATCAAATAACATAACCCCAGTATTTATCAATTTGACTTTTCTCTCTTGTTCATTGGCATCTCTATGCTCAACTATCCTTACAAGTTGATTGTTCTCAAGAATTAGTCTTCCATAACCAGTGGGGTCTTCCATTTCGCACCCAAGCACTGTCAAGTCACTTCCGTTATCTCTGTGATATTCAAGCATACCATTGATAGTTTCTAATTTAAAACAAGGGGTATCCCCAGCTAATATTAGAAGCATACCTTCTTCTATCAAATCTAGACCTGAACTTACTGCATTAGCTGTACCAAGTCTCTCCCTTTGATATGCAAATTTTACTCCATGAATTGACTTTTTTGTTTCTTCATCATCATCGTTCACTATTGCAACAATATTTTGAGCAACTTCTTTAGCAAGATCAACTGTATAATTTACAACTTCCTTGCCAAGTATCTTGTGAACGAGTTTATTCTTCTTTGACTGCATGCGAGTTCCTTTTCCCGCTGCCAAAATCATTACATTTCTCATAAATACCTCAGAAAAAAAGAGATCCTAAAAAAGATCTCTATAGTGTTGTAGCTTCTCCTAACTCTTCAGTCTGAAAATCTTCATAGTCGTTCTCATCTTCTATATCAGATAAAATTGAAGTTGCACTAGAATTATTGCTATTTAAAGCTTCATGGTACTTCTCAAGGACAAGAGTATGGATCTGATTGCGTGTTTCATTGTCTACTGGATGAGCTATATCCTTAAAAGAATTCTTGTGTTTTCTATTAGGCATTCCCACAAATAGACCCGCTGAACCCTCAATAACCTTAATTCCACGAACTACAAAACAACCATCAATAGTAATAGTTGCAACTGCCTTTAACTTAAGTTCATCTTGATTTAATAACTTTAGACTGACATTTGTTATATTTAACATTTCTTACCTCTCATTAATTCATTGATATAACTTTGAAACTCTATTTCAAGCGACTTCTTTAATTCGTATACTCCAATTATATCATCAACTATATCACTTTTTTCTCTCATAAATACAAATGATTTGTGGACACTTGCTCCAAGTTCATTAGCTAACATTTTAAGACCTAAAATAGTGCCACCTGCCCTTGAGAAAGCATCTACAATTACAACATTTTTAAATACTGAGTGATTAAGCTTACTGACATACATAGTTTTAAGCGCCTTAGATGATTTACTTTTATAGTGAACACTTATACTATTTCCTTCAGAAATACTATTTTGCTTTCTAGCTACAACTACATTTACATTTAATAGTTCTGCCAGTGCATATGCCAGACATATTCCTCTAGTCTCAACAGTTAAAACTGCATCTACCTTCTGCTCAATATGTCTAAGGAAAAATGCTGCAATGACCTTTAAATGATCTGGATTTGAAAGAATATCAGAACAATAGATATATTCATCTAGCACTCTTCTTCTAGGATCAGATAGCTTATCTTTAATTTCAATAAGTGAATTATAGAGAACTTCTTCACTAAGAGAAGGCACATATCTAACTCCTCCTGAAGCTCCAAGGCTAGATTCGATAGTTCCTAAATTATTTTCTTCTATCGCCTCTCTGATTATATCTATATCTTCATAAATCGATGTCTTAGCTGAGTTTACCATATTTGAGAAAGTATTTAAGGTAAACTGCTTCATTGGATATCTGCTTAAAAAATTTGTAAGTAGTGCAATTCTGCTACTTCGTTTCATTTATACCTCAGAAATATTATAACACAAACATATATAAATTTGTCTTAACTTTGCATTTGTGCTATAATTCCTGCAGAGGTTTTTATGAAACTTGATAAATCAATTAAACATATCCACCTAATAGCCATAGGCGGAATAGGTATGTCTGCAATAGCAAGATACCTATACAAAAATAATTACAAAGTGACAGGCTCTGATAGAGATATAAATGAAAATACAGAACTTATATCTAAATTAGGAATAAAAATCCAGCACGGACACGATATAAATTTAATAAAAGATGCAGATTTAGTAATATATTCAGCAGCTATTAATGAAGAAAATCCAGAAATGAAATATGCGAGGAAAAATAATATTCCTCTATATTCTAGAAGCGAATTTATGGGAAAAATAACCGAGGACTTTGGTACTTCCGTTGCTGTATCAGGTGTCCACGGAAAGACAACTGTAACTTCAATGATTGCAACTATGATGAAGTCTTCTAAATTTGATCCAACTATTTTTGTTGGTGCATACGTGCCTGAATTAGATGGCAACTGTTACTTTGGAAAAGATGACATAATAATAAATGAGACATGTGAATATAAAAATTCATATCACGATTTTGATGTAAATATTGCAACTCTAAATAATATAGAACTAGATCATACAGATTTCTATGACGATATCGAATCTATAAAGAAAAGTTTCAGAACATTTATAGAAAAAATGAGACCAAATAGCACAGTCATCATGAACTGTGATGATAAAAATGTAGTTGATGTGACTGATGGTTTAAATATAAATAAAATAGGATTTGCAATAGAAAATGATGCAACTTATACTGCTAGGAATATAAGAGTAAATGAAGATAAATTCTCTATATTTGATCTATATAAGAATGGCAAATTTATATACCTAATTACACTTTCAATTCCAGGTAGGTACAATATATACAATGCACTCTCTGCAATAAGTGTAGTAGATACTCTTGGTTGCTTAAATGAAGATACAATCAAGGCTCTTAAAGATTTCAAAGGGGCAAATAGAAGATTTGAATTAAAACAGAAGATAAATTCAACTCTCTACTACGATGACTACGCTCATCACCCTACAGCAATAAAGGAATTGATTAAGGCAATAAAGGAATTCTATCCTACTAAAAAATTGCACATGGCATTTCAGCCTCATACATATTCAAGAACTCATAGTCTTTTTGAAAGCTTTGCCGAGAGCTTTAAGGGTGTAGATAAGCTATATATACTTGATATATATGCTGCTAGAGAAGAAAATTTAAGTGGAGTTAGCTCTAAGGCACTAGTTAAAAAGATAAATACTATAAGTAATAATGCAACCTATATCGAAGACTTCCAAACTCTAAGAAATATTGCAAAAAATCTAGATGAAGATAATATATTCTTTACTGTAGGCGCTGGAGATATATATAAAATTTATCCACTTTAAGAAAATAAAAACACAGCTCAATCTGGCTGTGTTTTTTAAATTTTTATTTATATTTTTATCTCTTTAATCCCAACTTCTTAATATGTCTATCTAATTCTCTATCACCTGGGAAGGTAGTTGCAAAAAATACATGGTTTTCTTTTCTAATAAATACCATTCTTACCTGATCAGTACTATACTCATCTCTAACTAGTGATTCACTATCTTTAATAGAATCAAAACCCTTGTTAGATTTAATTTTTAACTTTCTTATGTAGTCATGATAGTATATGTCAGCTAAAGCTCTATTTTTGAATTGATAATACTTAATTGATATTAGGTTGTTATTACTACTTACTTTAGTTGCAACTAGCTCATCTACTATATGTTCCTTATTAGGCTCTCCTAGAGATTCCCTATATAAATCTATATTACTATCTTGATATAGGCTTTCTTCTCTTATATTTTCCTGTATTTGAAATCCTTCACCCTCAAGATATGTGATTGCATTCTGTACATCTTGCTCACATGCAGTTAAGAAAAATATAGATACCAGAATAAAAATTATAAATTTCACTCTAGAACGAAACAATAATTCCCCCTCTATCTGCATAGACATAGTTCAATCCTCTTACAGGATATACAACTATATCCTTTGGATTTAAAATATCTGACATATATTTTTTTAATACATTAACTTCTTCTTCGTTATCAGCATGAGATATGTGAATGACTTTATTTGAAAAATCACTGCATTTTTCTGCCATAATATCTACAAATTTCTTAAGCGCCTTTTGTTTTCCCCTGATCTGAGCTAACTTTTCAATAAGCCCATTATCTGCACCCATTATTGGATATATCTTTAGGGTTGTAACAAGCATCATGCTAAGATTTGATAATCTTCCTTTTTTGTGAAGATTTGAAAGAGAGTCAAGGATAAACATAGTCTCTATATTTCTTATGTATTGCTCTGTTTCAATAACTATCTCTTCAAAAGTATGTCCGTCATCTATCATTTTTTGAACAAAATCGTATATCAAGCCAATAGTAGTAGATGTACCTTTTGAATCAAATATATGTACTTTTTTATCTGGCTCAACTTCATTTATCATCTTCTTAGCAAGCACTGCTGCATTGTATGAACCAGAAAGTTTGCTTGTGATTGTAAAACAAAATACATCGCCATCACTCTTGTGAAATGCTTTAAAATATTCATCAGGAGATGGACAGGCACTTTCAAAGTCCTTTGAATTGCTCAATTCTTTAGCAAACATTTCTATATCTAGATTCTCGTCATCTTTATAGACTTTTTCATCAATATTAATTTTAAATGGAACCCAAGATACACCCTTTTCAATTCTATCTGGAGTTCTATCAAAGGAACTATCTGCCACTATTCTTATCATTATAAAATCCCTTCTACTTTTCGTCTTACTTCCTCAACTACTTTTTCATCTTTTATATATGAAAGATTTTCTTCAATTAGAATTTTCTGTGCTTCTCTAGAAGCTTTAAGAAGCTCAAGTGATATACTTACATCTGCAACGATCTGCGCTGATGAGTTTTTACCTATATCATTAGCTATTCTTATAGCTCTATTAATCTTATTTATAGCCTTAAATGGAACTTCTATGCAGCCAACAAGAGCTTTATTTATCTCTGTAAGTCTATTTGGAGAATTTTTATCTATTTTGTATGCCTGAAGTACCTTTGGAAAAGCCTCCATGTCCTGCTGACTTAAAACTAAAAGTTCTTCTCTAATTTCATCTAATTCACTATGAAGATCATTTTCATCTTTAAATATATATGTAGAGGTCATCTTTAAAAGAGAGGTTGCAAGAGAAGCTGTATATATACTGACTGTACCACCACCTGGAGATGGAGTATTCTCTGCAACTAAATCATTGAATTCTTCAAGGCTACTTTTTCTAATCATCTTTCCTCTTTTTGATATTCTCTAACATATCTCTAGTCATTGCATCTAAATCATAATTTGGAGAAAAACCCCAATCTTTTCTTGCTTGTGTTGCATCAAGTCTATCTGGCCAACCTTTTGCAATATTTTGAAGAACTTCATCAACTTTATATTCATAAGTAAAATTAGGCACATATTTCTTAATACTTCTAAATACATCTTCTGGTTCAATGCTCATAGCTGTTATATTATATGCATTAAAGTGCTGTAGGTTCTCCTTAGGTGCTTGCATAAGTTTTATTACAGCATCTATTGCATCTTTCATGTACATAAAGTCCATGTATGTGCCTTTTTCGATATTGCACTCAAAATATGGTTCATCTTTTAATGCACTATAATATACATGAACTGCATAGTCTGTAGTTCCTCCACCTGGAAGAGTTTCATAACTTATAAGTCCTGGAAATCTTACCCCTCTTATATCTAGAGAATATTTCTTTACGTAGTAATCACACAACAACTCCCCAGAAACTTTACTAATTCCATATATCGTATCTGGCCTTTGGATTGTCACCTGAGGTGTGTCTTCTTTAGGAGTACTATCTCCAAAAGCAGCAATTGAACTTGGAATAAACATCCTTGAATGGTGCTTTCTAATAGCTTCTAACATATTTAATGTTCCACCGATGTTTATATCCCATAATTTAAGAGGATTTTTCTCTCCTGTTGCTGATAAAAGTGCAGCAAGATGATATACTTCATTAAATTTATATTCATCAAATAATTTTTCAACAGCTGAGCTATCGGTCACATCTAGAGTTCTAAATTTAACTTTTGAATTGATATTTTCAACAATATCTGTTGCAATAATACTATCAACTCCATATAGTTCTATCAATTTATCTATTAATGCACTGCCAACTTGACCATTAGCACCTGTAACTAATATCTTCATATATTTTCCAATCTACATAAGAGCGTTATTTGGTGTCCTAGGATAAGGAAGCACATCTCTAATATTTGACATTCCTGTTATATATTGGAGAAGTCTTTCAAAACCAATTCCATATCCGCCGTGAGGTGTTGATCCATACTTTCTCATATCTAAGTACCACTGATAGTCTTCAATCTTCATCCCTCTTTTTTCCATTAGAGAATGTAGTTTGTCGTAGCTATCTTCTCTCATAGATCCACCAACTATCTCTCCAATTCCTGGCACTACTAAGTCACACGCCTGAACTGTCTTTCCATCGTCATTTTGCTTCATATAAAATGCCTTAAAGTCCATAGGATAGTCTGTTACAAATACTGGCCCACCAAAATGTTGAGCTAGATATTTTTCGTGCTCTGTCTGAACTTCCTGTCCAAAAAATGGCTTAAATACAAACTCTTCTCCAGATTTAGCTAGAAGTTCCATTGCTTCTGTGTACGATATTCTAGCAAATTTTGAATTTACAATATTATTTAATTTCTCTATAAGTCCCTTTTCAATTCTAAGATCAAAGAATTCCATTTCTTCCTTTGCATTTTCAAGGACATATTTAATTACAAATTTTATCTGTCTTTCAATAAAATCCATTAAGTCGCTAAATTCAATAAAGCACATTTCAGGCTCAATCATCCAAAATTCACTTGCATGTCTTGTAGTATTTGAGTTTTCACTTCTAAAAGTAGGCCCAAATGTATACACTTTTTTGAATGTCTCAGCAAATGGCTCAACATTTAATTGCCCTGTAACTGTAAGAAATGTATTTTTTCCAAAAAAGTCTTCACTAGGATCTGCTTTTGCTTGTTGCTCTAAAGTTGTAACTCTAAACATCTCTCCTGCGCCTTCTGCATCAATTCCAGTGATAATTGGAGTGTGTACATATACAAATCCTTCTTCCCTAAAGAAAGTATGTATTGCATGAGCTAGCACACTTCTAACTCTAAATACTGCAAGAAATGTATTTGTTCTACCTCTTAGATGGGGAAGAGTTCTAAGGTATTCAAATGTATGTCTCTTCTTCTGTAGAGGATAGTTAACATCTGCTAAATTATATACTTTGAGTTCCTTAGCATGAATTTCGTAAGCTTGCTCTTTTCCCTCTACACGTACAAGCTCTCCAGTAACTCTAATACTTGAGTACATAGTCAATGTTGTTGCAAGCTGAAAGTCTTTGCAATTCTCATCAAAAACTACCTGTAAATTTTCAAAATATGTACCATCATTAATTTCTAAAAAAGCGATGTGATTATTACTTCTTTTTCCCCTTACCCAGGCATCTACTTCTACAATCTGACCAAGATATTTTTCTGAATCAGTCAATAGTTGTTTTACTTCTAATTTCATACTATTTCCCCTCTACTAAAGCAAGGTATACCTTGCCTCTCTTATCATCAATAGACAGAACTTCTACATCTACAATTTCCCCAGGCTGAACAACCTCAAGTGGATGTTTTATAAATTTCTTTGACAATTTGGATAGATGTATCAATCCATCATTCTTAAGACCAATATCAACAAATGCCCCAAAGTCTGCAACATTTCTAACAACTCCCTGAAGTTGCATACCTTCATTTAAATCCTTGACTTCTAATACATCCTGTCTAAGAAGTGGCTGTGGCATCATATCTCTTGGATCTCTAGATGGTTTTTTTAGTTCCTCAATTATATCTTTAAGAGTATATTCACCAACTCCCAATTCTAATGAGACTTCAGAAATATCTATGTTATCTAAATCCATCAGAGAAAGTTTTCTTGCTACATCATAGCTCTCTGGGTGAACTGCGCTCTTATCAAGTTTCTCATCACTTTCCTTAATTCTTAAAAAGCCAGCACACTGTTCAAATGCCTTTGGTCCTAACCCCTTTACTTGCTTTAGCTCATCTCTTGATTTAATTAGACCCTTTTGGTTTTTATACTCTATTATATTCTTAGCTAATTTCTCGCTTATTCCTGAAACATAGCTTAAAAGTCTATATGAAGCTGTGTTTAAATCAACTCCTACACTGTTTACACAGTCCTCAACAACTCTATCTAAACTCTCAACTAACTTCTTCTTTGAAAGATCGTGTTGATACTGCCCCAAACCGATATGTTCAGGAGATATCTTTACAAGTTCTGAAAGCGGATCTTGAAATCTTCTAGCAATACTTATTGCCCCTCTTATAGTTACGTCATATTCAGGAAGTTCTTGATTTGCCAGCTCACTAGCTGAATATATACTTGCTCCTGATTCATTGACAATTGCATAGTTTACATCTAGTGAATTATCTCTTATAAGATTAGATACAAATTCCTGAGTTTCTCTACTTGCTGTACCATTGCCAATTGCAATTACATCTACAGAATTCTTTTTTATTATATTTAATAGTTGTGATTTTGTCTTATCTACATTTCCCGTTGTTATATATAGTACACCGCTATCTATTGGCTTAGAGAACATATCTACAACAGCATACTTACATCCCGTTCTAAATCCAGGATCAAGTCCCAATACAACCTTGTTAGGTATTGGAGGTTGCATTAAATATGGCCTTAAATTTTTAGAAAATACTTCGATACTTCTATCTTCAGCATATTCTCTAAGGAGTGATTTTACTTCTGTCTCAATAGATGGCTTAATCAACCTCTTATATGAGTCCTCAATTGCTTCATCTAAATATTTATTGCTAAATTTGAAAAATCTCTTTAGCTTTGAAATATTATAGTCATCAGAAAATTCAAAGTAAATACTGAGTGCACCTTCTTTTTCTCCCCTAAATAGTGCAAGTATTTGGTGAGGTTTTAGATCTTTAACTCTAGACTTAAACTCGTAGTAATTTGAGTAATTATTTTCACTATCATCTTTTTGTGATGATCTAATTATCCCTCTTACTTTTAGATCTTCTCTGACATGTTCCCTAGCCTGCTTAGAAAGAGAGAGATCTTCTGCTATGATATATGACGCTCCTTCAATTGCTTCCTGTGGAGTTAATTTTTCAATTTTACTTGCGATTTCGTCTATGCTGCTAGTATCATTGCTCTTTTCAATTTCTCTAGCTAATGGCTCTAATCCCTTTTCTCTAGCTATACTTGCCTTTGTCTTTCTTCTCTCTTTAAATGGAAGATATATCTCTTCTAATTCCTTTAAAGTCTTGGCCGAATATAGAGCCTGCTTCAATTGATCATTTAAAAGATTTCTTTCAGTTAGAATATTTAATATTTCGTCTCTTCTTGATTGTCTATTTCTTAAGTAATTAAGTCTTTCAGAAAATTTTCTAAGCACTTCGTCAGTGCTATTTTCTGTAACCTCTTTCCTATATCTAGCTATAAATGGAACTGTAGCTGAGTTATCTATCAGCTCAATTATGTTATTAACAGTCTTAGTTTTAAGAGAAAATTCTCTACTTAGTTCTTCTACTATATCTATCATTTTATTTCCTTAATACTCACTTCTGATGTACTAATTACTTCTTCTATCTTTGAACTTTTGATCTCTGATGAAATGCCAGAAATAGATGTCAGAGATAACTCAGAGCATGCACAGGCATGTCTAATCATATCTTCTATTTTATATCCCATATATTTGGCATATAGAAATCCAGCAAAATATGAATCACCTGCTCCAGTTACACAAATTGGATTTATCTCCCTATTTTTAACTCTATATATTTTGCCATTTTCAGCTACAATGCTGCCATGTTTTCCCATAGTAATTAATACGGTAATGGCTCCTCTGTCTATCAATTTTCTCGCTGCTTCTACTTCACTTTTACAATTAGTCATAGAAAGTGCTTCATTTGAGTTTGTCTTTATTGTTATTCCAGACAAATCTTGTGGCAACTTTTTTGCTTTTTCAATTGAAACTACATCTATTGCAAGTTTATTGCTAAAGTTATCTATCAAATAATTGATGCATTCATCATTCAGACATGGATCTGCAACAATTATTCTGGAATTATTTATCAGTTCAATATTATCTTTTAGATAACTCACAGACATTTTTTCAAGAGGAGTCATATCACTTAATGCAACAACCATATCTCCTCTTTCTATAATTGATAGATAGAGATTAGAAGATGATTCTAATCTTAATGTAGGTGAATCATCTATTCCAATTTTCTTGTGATAATCCATTAAAATTTTTGAAAAATGGTCATTGCCATAAACTGACATAAGCTTGATATTAAGTCCTAAATGTCTCAGAGTCTCAACTATATTTCTAGTAACTCCTCCACAGGAGATACTTATCTTACCAGGATTGGATTCATGGCTTACAGCCTTTTCTGTAAAGCCCTGTATGTCTACATTACAGGCACCTATTCCAAGTACATATTCGTTCATATTTCCTACTTTATCAACTTATCTAAAATCTCTGTTAGTGCCATATCCTTATATACTTTAAATGTTAAATATCTAGTATATTCGTGTTCTCCTCTACTCAATCTTCCATTTTCAACAAAATTATCATCTAGTTCTAGCATAAATTTCAATTCCACTATAATTATGCTATCTGTCTGATGCACTATATCTGCACTTTGGAATTTTGCACTTTTTACATGCGAGAAAAAACTTGAATTGTAGACATCTCTATCTAATTCAAAGTCTTTCATAATCTTTAGATGTTCATCTAAATCTCTATCTGAGAGTGTCTGAACATATTTTTTTGCTACTTCTAGAGCATAATTCCTATCATCCCTACTTTTACAAGAAAAAAGAATTGAGCTAAGAGCTAAAATAAGCACTAATAAAATTATCTTTTTCATTTAAGTTCCAACATAACAGGACAATGATCACTTCCAAATATATGATCATATATATCTGCCCCAACAATTCTATCTTTTAATTTTTCAGAAACTAGGAAATAATCAATTCTCCAACCTATGTTGTTTTCTCTTGCCTTTCCAAAATAGCTCCACCAAGTATATTTATCTCTTCTATCTGGATAGATAAATCTAAATGAATCAATAAGCTTTGTCTCTTTTAATAGAGATGTCATCTTAGATCTCTCTTCATCTGTAAATCCAGCATTTCTTCTATTTTGCTGTGGTCTAGCTAGGTCTATTTCTGTGTGAGCAACATTTAAATCTCCACATACTATAACTGGTTTTTTAGCATCCATTTCAAGTATCCACTCTCTAAATTTATCTTCAAAAAGCATTCTCTCATCTAATCTGAGTAGTTCCCTCTTTGAATTAGGAGTATAGACATTTATAAGTTGAAAATCTTCAAACTCAGTTATCAATATCCTTCCTTCATTATCAAATACTTCAACTCCCATTCCAGTAAAACTGTGAATTGGCTCAACTCTACTTAGAGTCAAAGTGCCTGAATACCCCTTTCTCACTGCACTATTGCAATATACGTGGTAGTCTTCTGGTAAATTTTCTATCTGATCAGGCAATGCCTTTATTTCTTGAAAACAATATATATCTGCATTCATCTCTTGAAGTGCTTCATGAAAGCCCTTCTTCATTACAGCTCTAATTCCATTTACATTCCATGAAACTAATTTCATTCTTCTTCCTCTTCTCTATCTATATTCTTATATACTTCAGCTTTATTAGTATCTATTTCAAGATAGTAGCTAAATAATTCACTCAAAGTAACATATGTATATTTGCCCTTAGTACTAGAAAGCAGAGTATTCAATTTACTAAGAGACTCTTCGTCATCGCTAAAGTTCACAATACTTCCAATTTCAAAGTTCTTTACAAGATCATCTATACTCTCGAATTGATCTGCTTCTATATCTGGATAAACAATCATCTTTCCAAGAATTGGTAGCTGTGAATCATAGAAGTCAACAGGTCTATAGAATTTATTTTCCTTTAAAGTTATTTCTCTATATGAATCTGTAGACTTAGTTACTTCACTTCTCAATGTCTCATCATAATATACACTCAAATCACTCTCTGAACTAGGTGAATATATTTCTATTTCATAGTCTTGAGCAATTTCTCTAGCTAAATTATTATTACCTCTAAGATTGTTTATAGAAGTAAAGAAAGTGACTCTGGCATTTGATCCCTTTAATATCTCAAGTGCCTTTTTAGCCCCTTCACCTAAGTCAGTTTCGATAGTAATCGATATCGGTATTTGGTTACCTGCTGCTGTCTCTCTCTTATTTTTTATTGCCATTTTTTTAAAGGTTGATATAGAATTTTTCTCTATAAATTCTTTAGGTATATCTATTGTCTTATAGTCATAATTCTCATCTATATCTATTATAAATTTATACTGATTGTCCTGATATACCCATGTTTCAGTATTTAAATTTAATATTTCCTTTTCATCATGATCGGCTTTTAAATCATCAATAAGAAGTGGTAAAAATACACTTGGAACTCTTAAAATTGAATTGTCATCTCTATCTATATTTAAGGTCTTAATTATTGGCTTATCTAATTTATCAGACTTAACTATAAATATAAAGCTCAATATATTTGCTTGAGTCTTCTCAATATAGTCTACAAATATATTACTTCCATCTATCTTCCAAGTACTTCTAACTACATCTCTTACAGCCTCTTGGTTGAGTTCATTTGATAGCTTTGGATATATGGAAAATATCTTTTTATCATCAAATTTATCCAAACTCATTAAAATCTTTTCAGAATTTCTTTTTTCTTTAGGAATAAATCCTTCCAATTTTTTTAAGTCAATCAAACTTTCAGGAAGTCCTATATCCCTATTTTTATTTACAAAAATAGCAACTATTAAAATAAATAAAATAACAACTATCAATGCTGTAATTCTTCTTACTGCATACTTTCTATTCATTTACACTCCTGAAATAATTTTAGCATAAATTACGTTTTGCTTAAAGTTTTAGCGGGCAAAATAAAAAACATACTTCTAGACTTTTTAATCTAAAAGTATGTTTTAAATTATAATCTCTACTTTGAATAAGGCATTAATGCAACTGCACGTGCTTGCTTAATTGCCTGTGTCAATTTTCTCTGATATTTTGCAGATGTACCTGTAACTCTTCTAGGTAAAATCTTGCCTGTCTCAGATGTGAATTTCTTAAGTAACTTAACGTCTTTATAGTCTATATGTTCAATCTTGTTTGCTGTAAAATAACAAACTTTTTTTCTTTTTGGTCTAAATGCCATGTTATCTCCTTATCTGTTAGAATGGAATTTCTTCCTCATCAAAAAACTCTAAATCATCCCTTTGCACTTCAGTATGAGGCTCCTGTGTATACTGTGATGGAGTGCTCTGTCTCTGAGCTGATCCTCCAATAAATTCAACCTCATCAGCTAATATGTCAAAAGTTCTTCTTGTAATTCCGTTTTTGTCTGTATAACTTCCTGTCTGAATACTTCCTGAAACTGCACACTGACTTCCCTTTTTTAGGTAATTAGCTACATTTTCAGCAGTTTTTGACCAGCACACAATCCTTATAAAATCTGTTTTATCTCTTTGAATTCTTCTATTTACAGCAATTGTAAAATCACAAACTGCTCTAGAATTTTCTGAAGATGTATATCTAAGTACTGGATCTTGTGTAAGTCTACCGACTAAAGTAACCCTATTCATAATTCCTCACTACTTAGCAGGTCTCTTGATTACATTGTAACGGATAACAGATTCTGTAATTCTGTAATTACGCTCTAGTTCCTTTGGAACTGTAGGATCTGCTTCAAATGTTATAAGATAGTAGTGACCTTCGCTTAACTTCTGAATTTCATAAGCAAGCTTTCTCTGTCCCCAGTCATCAACTTCTTCAACATTTCCATTAGCATTTATAATACCTTTAAACTTTTCAACTAATGAATTTCTTTCTTCGTCTTCCATATTTGGCTTGAAGACTATTATACTTTCATATTTAACCATTTTTCCTCCCTCTGGTCTTTGACTCTTATTCCCTAAGAGTAGAGATTAACTCGAAGAGTATTCTATCACAAAAAATTAAATTTGTAAATCACTAAAGTGTTCTTCTTGACTCAAGTGCCTTAAGAAGAGTTATCTCATCTGCAAATTCCAATTCTCCACCTATTGGAATGCCATGTGCTATTCTAGTGATATTTTCTACTTTATTCTTGAGAACTCTAGATAGATATATAGCTGTAGATTCTCCTTCAAGAGTTGGAGAATTAGCTAAGATAATCTCTTTTACATTTTGTTGCTCAACTCTTTTTAATAGTTCAGCTATAGTTAAATCGTTAACACCCACTCCTTCTAAAGGAGAAATTACACCGTGAAGCACATGATAAACTCCCCTATATGAATTCGTTCTCTCTATCGCAAATACATCCCTTGGAGAATCTACAACACATATCTGGCTGTGATCCCTCTTAGAATCCTTGCATATTTCACAGAGATCATCGCTTGCTAGGTGATAACAATTGTTACACAATTTTATGCTTTCTTTAAGTTCTAAAATTGCATTTGAAATATCTTGAGCCTTTTCCTTTGACATATCTACTAACTCTAGAGCCATCTTTAGTGCTGTCTTTTTGCCAACTCCAGAGAAATACATCAATCTCTCTACTAACTTCTCAATTGGTTCTGGATAATTATACATTATAATCCTGGAATTGATAGACCTTGAGTAAACTGACCCATTGCATTAGCCATAGCTTCTGTAGCTTGTCTGTTTGCTTCATTTACTGCCATAATAATTAGATCTTGTAAATCTTCTCTATCATCAGCACTCATAAGATCTTCAGAAATCTCAAGTGAAACTAAGGAATTTTTGCCATTTACCTTAGCAACTACAGCCCCACCTCCAACAGAAGCCTCAAATTCTTTTTCTTCAATTTCCTGTTGAGCTTGTAACATCTGTCTCTGCATCTGTTGCATCTTTTTCATCATATTACCCATGTTTGGCATTTGTCTTTTCATCATCTTCTCCTTTTTCAAAAACTAGAAGAGTATCTGCACTAAATTTTTCAAGCATTTCTTCTTCTGAAAATTTATGCACTTCTTCCTTTTTACCATCTATATTCCAAACTACTTCTCTTCCTACTTTCTCTAATAAGAAGTTCTCAATTTGTGTTCTATATTTCTCAATTATCTCTAGATACTTATGATTTTCCTCTTTTACATCTATATTTATTTTATCTAGAAATCTAAAATTTAAATCTTTTAATACAACCATGAGCTTTACATCTCTATGCTTTGCCCAGTTTATAAGAGATTGCTTTGGATCTTGTACTTCTTCTTTTTTTTCTTCAACCTTCTCTACTTTTACTTCTTGAATAGTTTCTTTTACTTCTTCTTTATCACTTTCGATATACTTCATAAGTACAAGTTCTAATGAAAGTTGAGGATTTACTAGACTTCTGATCTGCCTTGATAGAGCTTCTAAATCTACTAAAAGATTAAACCACACATCTTTTTTTACATAGTAATAATTATCTATGTAATTTGTTATATCTACTCTAGTTAGTTGACTATCAACTCCTACATACTTCCTAACAAGGACAGCTCTTACAAAGTCCATAAGCTGAGTTAGTATTATTTCTACTTGTTTGCCCGATTCTACAAGTTCATTTAGATATACCAAAGTTGAAGAGGTATCAGATGAGAAGACATGGCTTAGAAGCCTATCTACTTGTTCTGAACCTATAAGTCCCAATGCTCTTGAAGTAGACTCTAGATCTAGCTTGTGTTTTCCATAAGATAAAACTCTATCTAACATAGAGAGTGCATCTCTCATAGAACCTGAACTATGTCTTGCTATTAGATTTATAGCTTGAGTGTCATATTCTATATTTTCTTTTGTAAGTATTTTTTCTATTCCACTTACCAAAGAGCTATGTGTTATTCTAGAAAATCTATAATGTTGACACCTAGATCTTATTGTATCTGGTATTTTATGCTCTTCTGTAGTAGCTAATATAAATACTATTTGTTCAATCGGCTCTTCAAGTGTCTTAAGAAGGGCATTGCGTGCCTCTCTTGTCAACATTTGAACTTCATCTATTATATAGACCTTGAGCTTTGAAGATGTGGGTAGATATTGTGCATTTTCAATAATATCCCTTATATCATCAACTCCATTATTACTTGCAGCATCTATCTCTATAATATCAAGAGACTTCTGAAGGTCGTTCTCATCTTTTAGACATTCTTCTAAATTTCTCGGGTCGTGGCAGTTAAGAGCTTTAGCAAAAACTCTAGCCATAGAGGTCTTACCTGTTCCTCTAATTCCACTAAATATATATGAGTGGCCATAAGTGCCTGTCTCAACTTGATATTTAAGAGATTGTACTATATCTTCCTGACCTACAAAATCACTAAATGTCTGAGGTCTATATTTTCTATATAGTGCTAAATAACTCATAACTCCTCCAACTTTAATTATAACATGTTCAAACCAGGGTTATAAAAGAAAAATTTTCTCCATACTCCTCTAGTACAATTATTGCCTGAGAAATAGTAGAACCTGTTGTAAGTATATCATCAACTATAAGCAAATTTTCTCTATAATCTAGAACATTAAAGAGATTTTTAAGTTCAGAATTTCTATCTTTCTTTCCAAGTTTATACAGACTTTTAGTCCATCTATTTCTCTTTAATGTGGTAATATATTCCTTTTTAGATATTTTTGATAGCTCTAAAGCTAAATCTCTTGCTTGATCATAACCCCTTACCATCTTTTTATATCTATGCATTGGAATTTCACTTATGAAATCGAAGTGAATATCGCTTGCAATGAGGGATTTATGCATAAGTTTAGAGAAGAATTTAGAAATATGTCTCTGCCTTTTAAACTTCATCATATGAATTAATTCTTTTATGATTCGATCATAGTTAAACATCCTATATACATAGTGACCATCTAATACTTCCACGTTTAATTTAAGCTCTGATAGAAGTTCATTATAGCAGTCTTCACACAAATATAAATCTTCTACAAATCTTTTACACCTAATACACGAATAATTAATCATAGATGTATTGTATTTCATAAATTTAGTTAGTTGATATCTATATCTGAATTTACTTGTAGCAACTTCAATAATTCATCTTCTTTAGTACTTGTTTCTTCTATACTTAAAGATCTGCTTAGTGCATGCTTGTCAATATACAAGTGACAATTCACTCTTGCTCTAGTTATAGCAGTGTATAGAACTTTTCTGTTTTGTAGGGCAAAAGGAACATCTTTCATGAGTATAAATACATTGTTAAATTGAGAACCCTGTGCCTTATGAACCGTAATTGCATAGGATAGGCTTACAATAGACATATCTAAAAATGAGAGAGTTGCAAGTTTTGTATCATCTATACGTATCTTTACTTGAGAATTTATATAGTCTACTTCTTCAATAGTCCCCTGCTCACCATTGAAAAGACCAATACCATCTACTTCCTGTTCTAAGTCATACCATTCTATGGAATAATTATTAGAATTAATCATAACTCTATCTCCAATGTAGTATGTGACTCCATTTATAATGTGAGCTTTGCTATCTTCATGTAAATATGATTGCAACATCTTATTTACATTGAAAATTCCAAATGTCCCCATTTTCTGTGGAATTAGTATCTGTGTATTTTTGTATTTTACATACTTTTTTAAAAGCATTTTTATAGTACTATGATCTTCTTCTGAACTATAGTTAAAATAAAATCCATTGTACTTATCTTTTAATTTTAAATATCCATTTCTTACCTGTGTTGCAA
>JAEZUZ010000092.1 GCA_023443345.1 Bacillota bacterium | reverse complement strand
CATGTGCTATTGCAACACCTTTTTCTTTTATTCTATCTAACAGCTCCTGTGTAAAATGAAGACCGGCTGTTGGTGCTGCTGCTGAACCATTAAATTTAGCATATATTGTCTGATATCTATCTCTATCTTCTAGTTCTTCATGAATATATGGAGGTAGTGGCATCTGACCAACTTCATCTAATATTTCTTCAAATATTCCATCATATTCTAACTCTATAACTCTCTGACCTTCTTCGACTATATCTACAATTTTTGCTTTTAGTCTATTTGAGAAAGTAAATCTATCTCCAATTTTTGCTCTCTTGCCAGGTTTACATAGAGAAAGCCATTTCTTTGGCTCTATCTCCCTAAGAAGGAGAAATTCAACTCTTGCACCTGTATCTTTTTTGCCATATATTCTCATAGGCAATACTTTAGTATCATTGATAACTAGGACATCTCCCTTTTCTAAGTAATCAATAATGTCGTAGAAATGTCTATGCTCTAATTGACCAGTCTTTCTATCAATGATCATGAGTCTTGAATTATCTCTTTTTTGGAGTGGATGTTGAGCTATAAGCTCTTGAGGTAAATCGTAATAAAAATCGCTCTTATTCATCGCTTTCCTCATTATATAAATCTATAAGTCCAAGATGTTCATAACTTTTCTTTAAAACGACTCTTCCCCTATTTGTCCTTTTTAAAAAGCCACTCTGTATGAGATAGGGTTCATAAAAATCTTCTATTGTATTTTTTTCTTCGCCAGTAGTTGCAGCAATATTGTCAATTCCAACTGGACCACCATTAAAATATTTAATTATAGACTTTAGAATATTTATATGTACCTTATCAAGCCCATATTCGTCTATATCTAAAAGTTTCAATGCTTCTGTGCATGTTTTTAAATCAATCAAGTTGTCATTTTCAACAAGTGCATAATCAGATATTCTCTTTAATAATCTATTTACTATTCTTGGGGTCCCTCGTGATCTACTAGCTATTTCATATGAAGCATCTTCATCTATTTCTACTTCCAATACTTTTGAAGATCTATCAACTATCTTCTTTAATTCTTCTACAGAATATAGCTCAAGTTTAAGAAGAACACCAAATCTATCTCTCAGAGGCGCACCTAGAAGACCTGCCCTTGTTGTTGCTCCTATAAGAGTAAATCTTGGAAGGTCTAGTCTTATACTTCTTGCTGAAGGTCCTTTTCCTATTACTATGTCTATACAAAAATCTTCCATAGCTGGATATAGTACTTCTTCAACTGTCTTTGGCAACCTATGAATTTCGTCAATAAATAATATGTCATTTTCTTTAAGTGAAGAAAGAATAGCCGCTAAGTCTCCAGTCTTTTCAATGGCCGGTCCACTTGTAACTTTTATATCAACACCCATTTCGTTTGCAATCACACTAGCTAGAGTAGTTTTACCAAGTCCTGGAGGCCCATATAAGAGCAAGTGATCTAGTGATTTTTCTCTCAATTTAGCCGCACTTATAAATATATTTAATTGTTCAAGATTTTTACTCTGGCCTATGTATTCATTTAAATACTGAGGTCTGAGTTTGAGATTTTCTTCATCCTCTTGTATAAACTGAGGGGTTATAATTTCTTTCATCATATGCTCCTTGAAAGCATCACAAGTGCTGCTTTTATTATTTCTTGACTTGAAAGTTCATTATCAAGCTTTGAGATGACTGTATTGATTTGTGACCTAGAATATCCTAAACTCTCTAATGCAAGTATTGCATCTTCCTTTTCTTGTGAAATTGAATTTGTTTTTTCGATAGTTTGTGCATCTGATAATACATTTAACTTTTTAAACTTATCTAATAATTCTATTATTATTTTTTGAGAAGTCTTCTTTCCTATTCCAGATACAGATGTAAAGGAATTAAAATCTTCCTTATTTATCAAATATATTACTTCTTTTGCACTAAATTTATCTAAAATAGAAATTGCACTTTTACTACCTACACCAGAGACACTCCTTAAATGGTTGAAAATCTCCCTTTCTAGGTTGTCTGAAAAACCAAATAAGCTTAGGTCATCTTCTTTAACAATTAGCTCTGTGTATACCAAGACTTCATCAGATATATTGAAGTTATACATCTCTCTTTTTGTCATAAAAATTTTGTAACCTATTCCATTGACTTCCAATGCAATATTATCTAAATTAACTTCCCTTATTATTCCTTTTAAAAATGCTATCATCAAAACTCCTATTTTTGTATTATAACATGCTAAATTACTAATTGAAAAATTTTACTTGCTGTTTTTATATTTTAATTGTACACTAATATACGTACGGAGGTTATATGAAATTTATAGTACTTGTACTGACACTTATTGCTTTAGGATTGGGATTTTATCATCTATATATAATTATGTCAGCTAAAAAACTTGCTAAGTTAGTAAATACTAACGGGCGCTATCTTTGGATGAACTTAAAAGTTATTGAAGCACCAGCTGAATTTAATTCAAAAGTGACGACATTGATCATAGATGATTCAAAAGTTATTTTTACTGGAAAAAATGTGGTAGCTTCTCAGAAAGAACTTGAATCTTCACGTACTTTAGAAAGTTCTATTGCATTTGACTGCTCAAGAATTACAAATTTTGATTTTCAAGATAAAAATAATAAAGTTTCTGGTGGTTTCTCTAAATTAATGCATAAGTTATTTTTAGATAATGGCTACCAACTTATAGTTGAGTACTTAGATGAAAATGATATAACTCAAAAATTTGTACTTTCTTCTAAAGACATGGATTTAGAAACTTTTGAAGCATCATTTGCAGATTTTGATCATAAAATATACAAAAATAGAACCAAAAAAGACGCTCACGATTATTCAAACTTTGAAGATACAAACACTGTAAAAATTAGAACAGAAGATGTTGAACTTCAGACAATATCAACTGATACTCAATTAATTGATGAACCTGAAGAGCTTGAAATTAATGAAGAAACTGATAATGTACCTATCAATGAAGAAATAGAAATTCAAGAAGATACAAATACACAAAAATTGGACTAAAATAAAATAATCTGATTAATCAGATTATTTTTTTATTTCTATATTATATTTTATCCCACTTTCCTCTATTTTTTGTTGCCAAAACATTACCCAAATTTTTATATTGAAGTGGATATTTTTTTTGAATTTCATAATACTCTTTTAAACTATTTAGCTCATTATCATCTAAAAACAAATTTAATCTTATTGTTTCCTGAAAATCTTCATTATAGCTAACTACATTATTTGTTCTCATCCAATAGGTAATTAAATTATACTCATCATAATTTAAGTCTATTACTGTTTCATTTTTTTCATATACTTCTAAAAAAGAGCTGGCCTCTATTACATCTCTTGCTGCCTTACTATATGCCCTAATTAATCCCCCCTTGCCAAGTAAAGTCCCTCCAAAATATCTAATGACAAGTATAAGGACATTTACTAGGTCATTTCCTTCTATCACTTGAAGAATTGGGGCACCCGCAGTCATTGAAGGTTCGCCATTGTCATCAAAAAAAGACTTTATATCCTTTAAATCATATCTATAAGCAGTACAGATGTGGGTTGCCTTTGAATGTAATTTCCAATACTCTTTTATTTTCTGCTCTGCCTCTTCTCTACTATTTATTTTTTCTATTATTCCAATAAATTTAGAACCTTTTTCTTTAAATTCTATTTCTGATTTATCTTTCAAAATTTTCATGTCTTTTATGTACCCATATTATAAAAACTTATTGATAAATAAACTTAATTCTATGTTATTA
>JAEZUZ010000048.1 GCA_023443345.1 Bacillota bacterium | reverse complement strand
CCGAGTATGTTTATATTTACTCACGACTCTATTGGAGTTGGAGAAGACGGGCCTACTCATCAGCCAATTGAACATCTTGCGATGTTAAGAAGCATTCCAAATATGAAAGTCTACAGACCAGCTGACTACAGAGAGACAGTTGTAAGTTATCAACAAATGATAAATACAAATCATCCATCTTCTATTGCTTTAAGCAGACAGACATTAAAGGAATTAGATATTGATAGAACAGATGAAAAAAGAGGAGGATACATAGTAAGACATGAGAAAGACAAATTAGATTTAATTCTTATGGCATCTGGTTCAGAGCTAAATCTGGCATTAGAAGCAGCTGATACATTAGAAGGCGAAATAGATATAAGAGTAGTAAGTATGCTTTCTATGGAACTGTTTAAGGAACAATCAGAAGACTATATCGAAAAAGTCCTTCCAAAAGAAGTCAGAAAGAGATACGCAATTGAAGCAGCCTCACCAGATAGCTGGTATGAATTTATCGGATTAGATGGTTGTGGAACTTTTATGAGAGGCTTTGGAGCTAGTGGAAAAGATAGCGATGTATTTAAGCACTTTGGATATACAAAGGAAGAAGTTGTAAAGAATATCAGAGAGTATTTTAATAAGAAATGATTGGTGTAGATATAGTTAAGGTTGAGAGATTTGCAAATATACTTAAAGACAAGAAGGGCTTTTTAGAGCGATTCTTTAGTGAAGAGGAAAATGAACTATTTAAGGAAAGAAATTTTTCTCCAGAAGTGATTGCAGGCAATTTTGCTGCTAAGGAAGCATTCTTTAAAAGTATAAAAAAGCCTCTTGGCTCTATTAAACTAAAAGATATATCTGTACTAAGAGATGGTCTTGGAGCACCGTATTTTAAATTTAGCCATACATATACCACAGAGGGCTTTGAATTAAGTATTAGTCACGAAAAAGAGTATGCAATAGCATTTGTCATTAAGAGGGATTATGAGAATATGGGCTGAAATAAATGAGAAGGCATTAGCTTATAATATAGATGTAATAAAAAAATCGATAGGCTCAAGAGAACTCATGGCAGTTCTTAAAGCCAATGCTTATGGGCACGGAGACAAGCTCATGTCATCCCTTTTATATAAATTGGGTGTTAGAAAATTTGCGGTAGCCTCATTAGAAGAAGCACTAAGGATAAGGAAACAGCTCAGAGATGCATACATTCTAATAATAGGAGCAACTCTTCCTGAAGATTTTCAGAAGGCAATCGAGAATGACATTGCAATAACTATTCACAGCATCTCCTCTTTAGAAGTTGCTTTAAAATATGAGGGATTTGAGAAGTTCCATCTTAAAGTCGATACAGGTATGCACAGGGTTGGGCTTAAGCCAGAGGAAATAAGAACTAGAGTAAATCTTATAGAGAAAATAAAATTTGAAGGAATATCTACACATCTAGCTACAAGTGATGAAGATGACAGAAGTTATACTTATAAACAATTAGAAGAATTTAATGAAGTAGTCTCTTTTTTGTCTAACAGAGGTATCAATTTTAAATATATTCATACAGCTAATTCAGCTGCAACTCTTCACCACGATCTAACAAATACAAATTTAGTTAGAGCAGGAATTGCCATATATGGAATTGATCCAAGTCAGTCAAACAGGCTTAAATTAAAGCCTATACTTTCCCTAAAAAGTAAAGTCATGCATATATTAGAGGTAAAAAAAGGGCAGAGCGTTGGATACGCTAGAAAGTATGTGGCTGATAGAGATAGAAAAATAGCTGTAGTAGCTGTTGGCTATGCAGATGGACTTCTTAGAAATCTAAGTGAGAAGATGCAAGTATACATAAATGGAAATTTTGTCAGACAAATTGGGTATATTACTATGGACCATATAATGGTTGATATAACAGATGTTGATGTCAAACTTTCTCAGGAAGTAGAAATCATTGGAGAGCATATTTCTGCAGAGGATTTAGCTAAAAAAGCAGATACAATAGTCTATGAAATTTTTACTGGTCTCTCTGAAAGGATAGTTAGGGTGACTTCCTAAAGCTTGCAAAAAAAATCATAAGTGGTTATAATTATTGAACATAAAGGAGAGACGAATGATAAAGTTTGTAGATGTAACAAAGAGATATCCAAACGGAAATATTGCTTTAAACAATATAAACATTGAAATTAAAGCTAATGAGTTCGTTTTTCTCGTTGGTGCCAGTGGAGCAGGTAAGAGTACTTTTATAAAACTTATCACTAAGGAAATAAATCCTACCTCAGGTAAAATATATTTAGAGGATAAAGATGTTACTAGGTTACATAAAAGGGAATTACCTTACTACAGGAGACAAATTGGTCCAGTATTTCAGGACTTTAAACTATTAGAAAAACTTACAGTTTATGATAATTTGGCTTTTGCTCTTAGAATTATAGGTAAGAGTAGGAAGCAGATTAAAAGTGAGATACCACTTATTTTAAATTTAGTAGGTTTATCAGGAAAGGAAAGGAGAAAGCCTCTTGAACTTTCAGGTGGAGAACAGCAGAGAGTTTCAATTGCTAGAGCTCTTGTTGGCAAACCGAAACTTTTAATATGTGATGAGCCTACAGGTAACTTAGATCCAAATACTAGTTGGGAGCTTATGGACTTGCTA
>JAEZUZ010000031.1 GCA_023443345.1 Bacillota bacterium | reverse complement strand
ACCTTCTAGTTGATGGCGAGATCCAATTTGATGCTGCAATTAGCCCTGTTGTAGGAGAAAGAAAAGCTCCTTTCTCTAAAGTTGCAGGTAAGGCAAATGTATTTATATTCCCAGATCTTAATGCCGGAAATATAGGATATAAGATAGCACAAAGACTTGGAGGATTTAAAGCAATAGGTCCAATTCTTCAGGGACTTAACAAACCTGTATCTGACTTATCAAGAGGTTGTGATGCTAAAGAAGTATATATTCTAAGTTACTTTACAGCACTTCAAGGTCTTGATGAAGAAATAACTCAAGCATAAAATAATAATAAGCACCTTTATAGGTGCTTATTTTATTTGTTCTCTAACTCTTTAAACTTTTCTTTCATAGTGGGATTATTTTTAGTAAGTCTAGAGACTGTTATCTTATCAATTACTGAATTTGCTTTTCCTAAACTCTTCTCTGAAGAAAGTAGATTCTCCTTTATTTTTTCCAAATTCTTGATTGTCTTGTCTATGTTTTCAATTGCATCTCTGAATTTCTTGCTTGCTGCTTCATAATTCTTAGTAAATTTGTTCTTAAAGTCGTTTAGTTCAGACTCAAAATTAGTTATGTCAACTTCTCTATTTCTTGCTTCTACGAGCTCTCTTTTATACTTTAGTGAATTTAATGAAGCATTTCTAAGAAGAGTTATCATAGGTATAAAAAATTGAGGTCTAATAACATACATCTTCTCATATTTATAAGATACATCAACTATACCAGTATTATATAACTCGTTGTCCTTCTCAAGCATACTTACAAGAACTGCATACTCACAATTCTTATCTCTTCTATCCTTATCTAACTTCTTAAAAAACTCTTCATTTCTATGTTTTTTAGAGGACGAGTCTGTCTCATTTTTCATCTCGAACATTATTGATATAATCTCTATGCCATCTTCACTGAACTCTCTGTATATATAGTCTCCCTTTGTCCCATCTTTTGCATCGTTGTCTTTTTCAAAATATGCATTCTTAAAAGCTACAGCCCTGAGTTTATTAAACTCTATTTCACAGTGTTTTTCTAAATTTTCTCCCACTAATTTAGTTGATTGCCTAGCTTTTAGATCCTTATAATAGTTGAGCTCATCTTCTTTTTCTTTTAGTTTACTTCTAAATTCAGATTCCTGAGTTTTTAGTTCTAATTCCCTTTCTCTATTATTAGCTATAATTCTATTTTCTAGTTCAACAATTAGCTTTTCTTTTTCATTTAGGGCCTTTATTATATCTGTTTCCTTAGATTTCTCAAATAACTTAAGATCTGATTCTAGTTCTCTTATCTTTGCATTCAAATCTTTTGATTGTAATTCTAACTCCGCTTTTATTTTATCTACTTCTATCTTCTTCTTTTCTTCTAATGATTTTTCAGCTCTACTTACTTCTTCAATAAATTCCTTATTCTTGACTTGAAGTAATATTTCTGCATATCCACTTTCATCTACTTGAAATACTTCTGAGCAATTAGGACACTTGATCTCTTTCATAAATCCTCCATTAATTAATTAATTATAGCATTTATTATTAAATAGGTATAAAAATAAAGGAATATCCTTTATGTAAGGATATTCCTAAGGATTTCTATTATTTAATTTTTGCCTATTTTACTTTGTATGTTGTTATATAGTTCTTTCGTATCATCGTCAGTTTTCTGGTTTAGAATTAGAACACTTCCATCTTTTTCTACTATTTTTATATATAGCTTGCATGACTGGTATGTATATCTATCATGTTCATCATAGACATAATTTTTAAATCTACCTGCTGCAATTCTTAAATTTCCAATTCCACCCACCCTAATTAGTCCTTCTCTTTCTTCATCATTTTCTTCTATTATTCCGATTTCCTTTATATTGCTATAGTTCACTTCTTTAGTAAAGAAGAAAAACGAAGACGCTTTAAGATGATCATCATATAGTTTTACATTTATATTTCCACATAAAAGAGCTATTGGAGTTACTATAAATACTACAAGTAGTGTAATTAGGAGCTTTACCTTAGTTTTTTTAAGTATTGGATTTAAACGTTCTTCCCCTTCTTTTTTATATAGGGTGTAGGAATATATACAAAGTATAATAATTATTAAAAGAAGCGTAATTATAAAAAATGGAAAACTATATAATGTAAACATTGACAATATCAGAGATATAAAGCCCTGTATCATCAATAGTTTTGAACCAAATCTGTGAGTTTTATTCCAGTTATATTCACTTGCTAAAGTCCATGGAATCCTTATTCCCATAGTGCTATTTTTCTTAATCTTTGGCATGTAATTAGCTAAAATTATAAATAGAGTCGCAGTTCCAGCTGTAATAACCCTAAAAACAAGTCCAGGATTACTATATCCACCTTCTAAAATTAACAAATGCATGAAAGAAACAAATAGTCCAAGTGCCGGGAAAAAATATATGAGCAAATTTACTGCTGTATCTGTCTGATTTTTATTTCTCCAACTGTAAAAGGTTATAAGAACTACAAAGATATAGAGTAGTGCCAATCCTATAGGCAAGTATAGAACTCTGTCAAATACAAAGTATCCAACGAGCGTTGGAATAAGCATAGCAATTGTTGCTAGAATGATTTTAAATTTATTTCTATTTATCAACTCTCTCATCTTCTTCTCCTTGTAAATTTTTTATCCAAAGCATTATTTCCTCTAATACAGAAATATTTAAATCATAATATATAAACTTACCTTCTCTCTTATCTCTTATAAGACCTGCTTCCTTTAAAACAGAAAGATGTCTAGATATCGAAGGTCCACTTACGGGAAATTTATCTACAATATCTCCTGCTGACATTGTTCCTTCTTTAAGCAAATCTAGAATCGTTCTTCTAATAGGATCAGAGAGTGCTTTTAATGTCTTTTGAATAGACAACCAATACCTCCTATCTAACAACATTTAACATTTAACCTAATTGTTAATTGTATTATACCATATCTTTTATTTTTTTAAACATACTGATACAATATTTTTAAAGGAGATATTATGTCTAAAAAAGTGAAAACTAACGCAATGCGACTACTAGAAGAAAACAACATAGAGTTTGAACATCTGACATACGAATCTAAAGATGGAAAAATAGATGGAGTTTCAGTGGCAAAGAAGATGGGAGTTGATCCTCAAAATGTATATAAGACCCTTGTAACACAGAGCCCTGAGAAAGACTACTTTGTATTTGTCATTCCAGTAGAACAAAATCTAAGTCTAAAAAAAGCTGCTAAATTAACTAATCAAAAGAACATTCAACTTATACCAGTTAATGACATAAATAAAATTACAGGATATATAAGAGGAGGTTGTTCTCCTCTAGCAATGAAGAAAACTTTTAGAACATTTATCGATATCAGTGCAAGAGATTTATCCTATATAGTCATTAGTGCTGGCAAAATAGGACACCAACTAAAAGTCTCCCCTATGGATTTGGCAAAACTCATTGAAATTGAATTTGAGGATGTTGTAGAGAGAAAAAGTAGTTAGATTATATAACTCCTTTTATTATTTATGAAGCCTTAAACACCTAGTAATCTTTTGTTTATTACCTATAAGAGGCCACACTCAAGTTGCTTTTTCACATACACAAAGACTTGACTTTGGCATAAAAAAACAGTAATATATACGAATACCCCCAAGAGTATAGGAGCGTAAAAATGAAACAATGTATGGATTCTAATAATCTACACCGAAGGTTAAAAAAAATAATTGGACAAGTACAGGCAATTGAGAGAATGATTGATGAAGATATTCCTTGTGAAGATGTCCTTTCACAGATAAATGCGGCTAAGTCTGCACTGCATAAGTGTGGGCAAATTATACTTGAGGGGCATATTAAGCACTGTGTAAAAGACGGAATAGAACACGGAGACGCAGACAAAACAATTGAGGATTTTACAAAAGCGGTAGAGCGTTTTGCTAACATGGGTTAATAGATTTTTAAAGCAGTTCAAACTGACTGCTTTTTTATTTTGTCTTCTTGACAACCCATACCCCGCATGGTATTATATACCCATACCCCTTGTGGTATAAGGCGGAGGGTTCAATGAAAACATTTATAGATAAATTGGAGTGTTTACTTGATATTGGAGGAAAAAAGAAAGACATTACATTCCTTGTTATTTCAGGTGTTGCTCTTATTTGTAGTATAACAGGCATACTTAATTTTTTACCTTTTGACATTGCCTGGGTGGCAATTATTTTATGCGGTTTGCCTATTATTTTAGAGGCAATTATCGGGCTTGTTACATCCTTGCATATCAGTGCGGGAGTACTAGTTTCCATTGCACTTATCGCTTCAGTGTGCATAGGTGAAAATTTTGCAGCAGCAGAGATTGCTTTTATCATGCAGATTGGGGAGTTGCTTGAAAATTTAACAGTGGCAAAAGCCAGGTCAGGCATTGAAAAATTAGTAAAACTTACACCTCAGACTGCACGAGTCATACAAGATGGGGTAGAATCTGTTATACCTGCAAGCAAAGTAAAAGTTGGAGATATTCTACGTGTTTTACCAGGCGAAGGAATTGCTGTTGATGGCATCATTACTTCAGGACAAACTTCGATTGACCAAGCAGTTATGACTGGAGAGCCTATTCCTGTTGATAAGGTAGTTGGAGATGAGGTATCAAGTGGAACAGTAAATCGCTTTGGTGCTTTTGAGATGAAAGCAACAAAGGTCGGAGAAGACAGTTCTATTCAGAGAATGATCAGCCTTGTTCAGTCAGCAGATGCTGGAAAAGCCAAGATTGTCGGTATGGCAGATAGATGGGCAAGCTGGATTGTTATGTTTGCTCTTTCAACCGCTGTGATTACCTTGGTAATAACTGGAGAAATTATACGTGCAGTTACTATTCTTGTTGTATTTTGTCCTTGCTCTTTGGTGCTTGCAACACCTACTGCAATTATGGCTGCCATCGGCAATGCCACAAAACATAGTTTCCTTGTTCGTGAGGGAGATGCTTTGGAAAGATTATCAAAGATATCTAAAGTAACCTTTGATAAGACAGGAACATTGACAAATGGAAAACCAATGGTAATAGCTGTAAAATCCCTTTTAGAAAGCTATACAAAAGATGATATCTATGCTCTTGCTGCAGCTGTAGAGCAGTTCTCAGAACACCCACTTGGAAAAGCAATTGTCAGTTGCTATAAGCAAAGTACAGATACTCCTATCCAAAAGGCAACCGACTTTCAAATGCACCTCGGTCAGGGTGTATGTGCCATGGTAGATAAAAGGCGAATTTTTGCAGGCAAGCTCGAAATGATAAATGAAAATAAAAAAACTTGTCAGTCAAATTCTGAAATTCAAAATTTTCTAAATGATGGTTGTACAATAACCTACATATTTTCAGATAATGAAATACTAGGATATCTTGTACTCTCTGATACCATTAGAAAAGAAAGCACCAAAATGATCGATACTTTGAAAAAATGTGGTGTTGAGCCTGTAATTTTAACAGGTGATAACGAAAACTCTGCAAATAGTATTGCAAAGCAGTTAGGTATTAGTGAGGTATATGCAGGGTGTTTGCCCGAGGATAAATTAAAGTTTATTGAAAAATATCAGGAGAATAGAAAATATGTTTGCATGATTGGAGATGGTATTAACGATGCACCAGCTCTAAAAAAGGCTACTGTTGGTATTGCAATGGGCGATATTGGAAGTGATATTGCAGTAGATGCAGCTGATATTATATTGGTAAATGATGAAATTAAAAAGCTTCCTCATTTAATATCTCTATCTAAACGAATGATGAGGATAATAAAACTTAACTTGAGTTTTTCGCTGACACTGAACTTCCTTGCCATTGCACTTGCTACTACAGGTATTCTAAATCCAATTATGGGTGCTCTTGTTCACAATGGAGGTTCTGTGCTTGTAACTATAAATTCAGCTCTATTGTTAAAATGGAGAGAAAGAAAATAATCATCAATGCTCAAAGAGAGGCCACAAATAAGATTTATATATGCCGCCGCATGAATAAATAGCATAGCGGCGGTTTTTAATACCTCTTTTGTAATTAAACTTGAATCATTGCAGAAATCAATTACTTCATTACTAGGTTTTTCTATGATGTACTATTCCTTTTTATAGCCTTAAGCATCTCTCTTGTAATTTCACTTATTACAGTTACTGTCATTGCATTTCCTGCTTGAGATAAGACCATATTATTATTTAGGTTGTTCTGTTTTACTTTTTCTGCAATTTTTCTAGTAAATCCTTGAAGTAATAAGGCTTCATAGCCACTTAACTTCTTAAGTTTGCCGTTTTTTACATACAAAATGCCATGCCTGCCCGTCCTTAGTGTTGGAAAAACTTTATCATACTTTCTTAAATTTGATTGCCTCCAATCAATAATTCTATTTTCCCATGACAATATTTCTTCAATACTATAGATATTTTGATTATATTTATTAGAGAGATAATTTAAAAATGTCTTGTTATTAGGATCTAATTCTAAATCATTTTTCTCATCAAGATAATCTTCAATATCACAGTGTAAATTGCTAGGAGCAGGGAATTTATAATCTCTAATGCCTAAATCACTTCTAAATCCGACAATATAGATCCTCTCCCTCATCTGTGGAACCCCATAATCAATGCTATTTAATACCTTAGAAAAGACATTGTACCCGCAATTTTCTAGTTCTTTTATTATTATTTCTAAAGTTTTGCCTCTGTTGTGATTGACTAGTCCTTTTACATTTTCTAATAAAAAATATTTTACTTGTTTCTTTTTAAGAATTTCCATTAAGGAATAAATTATTTGTCCTCTTTTATCCTTTAATCCTTCTCTATTTCCTACAATCGAAAAAGATTGACAAGGAAATCCTGCTATCATGAAATCAAAGTCTGGCAATTTATCTATATCTACTTTAGTCAAATCTCCATAGTTTTTACTGTCTTTAAAAAATAGTTGGTATGTCAAGTCAGCTTTTTCATCAATCTCACTGTGCCCTACACACTCTAACCCATTGAGTTCTAAGCCAATTCTTCCCCCACCTATTCCTGAACAAAAATCGAAAAATGTCATATTTTATTCCTTACTATAACTATGTCTATTTTACTATCATATAAACCACTAGTCTATAAATATACTTATAACTTTTATTTTTTATTAAAAAAAATAGAGATGAGTGCTTTTTGAACTCATCTCTATTTAAATTTTTAATAAAATTTATAACAAAACTATAAATTATAATGGATAACTTCTTTGTATTGTTTAAATACTTTTTTATTTAACTCATCTCCTCCATCCAAATTTGCGGAGTAAAATATTGGCAATACTTCTAAATCCATTGTATCTAGCTTTCTACATACTTCAACTATAATACTATTTAAAATAGTACATGCTATTACAGTTGATGTTGGGCCAACTTTTTGCTTAGAATTTTTTAATTCACATTGTCCGTCTCCAATACTACCATGATTATCAATTGAAATATCACAAATCTCGAACAATTTCTTTCCACTGCTATGCCTGCTATCTACACTCTGAGAATACTTCTTATTTGTAATGCATATAGTTCGTACTTTATTTTCCTTTGCATAATTTACTAAATCTATGATAACAGGATTTCTCCCGGAAACTGAATGAAGAATTAAAACATCATCCTTTTTAAATTTTATTGATTTAGCAATCTGGGTTCCATACCCTTCTAATCTCTCCA
>JAEZUZ010000018.1 GCA_023443345.1 Bacillota bacterium | reverse complement strand
GTTCAACTCCTATAGACTTTGCATACAAAATTCATACAGAAGTTGGAAATAAATGTATTGGTGCAAAAGTAAATGGAAGAATCGTTCCCTTACAATATGTTTTAAAAATAGGCGATATTGTAGAAATACTTACAACTAAAGCACAGAATGGTCCAAGTAGAGACTGGTTAAAGTTTGTAAAAAGTTCACATGCTAAAAATAAGATAAAAAATTACTTTAAGAAAGAATCAAAGAATGAAAATCTTACAAAGGGAAGAGAATTATTTGAGAAGGCACTTCAAAAGTATGAGTTATCTATAAAAGATGTCGAAGAAAATCAGGAATTAGAAAACAAATTATTATCTAAAGCAAACCTTCCTAATTTAGAACAACTTTATCAATCATTTGGATATGGTGGAATTTCTGTAAAAAGCTATGTATCACTAGTAAAGGAAGAACTGTGCAAAGAAGATGATAGCCTACCTATAGTTGAATATAAGAATAATATTACTAATACCAATGGTGTAATAGTTGATGGCTACGAGGATATGTTGGTTAGGTTTGCAAAATGTTGTAATCCAATACCTGGTGATGAAATAGTAGGATTTATAACAAGGGGAAGTGGAGTAACTGTTCATAGAAAAGAATGTACTAACTTTAGTGTTGAAGAACTCCAAGGACAGAGATTTTTACCTGTTGCCTGGCAGAAGACAAGTACAAATAATTACAAGGCAACAGTTAAAGTTCGAACTAGAGATAGAAATGGAATTTTAAATGAAGTTACAAATGTAATTCAGAATCAAGATCATACTATCAGGGGAATAAATATGAAAGTTAATAACGAAGGAATAGTGACAATGATCTACAGTTTCGATGTACATAATAAAAAAGAACTTGATTTAGTGATAAATAAAATACTTTCTGTTTCTGGAGTTATAGATACTGTGAGGATTTAATGAGAGCAGTTGTTCAAAGAGTAGATTTTGCAGATGTCACTGTAGAGGGCAGAGAAATTGGAAAAATTGGAATGGGAATCATGGCCTTGATTGGGATTGAAAAAGATGATTCCTATGAAGATTTAGAATATATTGCAAAAAAATTAGTTAATTTGAGAATATTTAAAGACGAAAATCAGAAAATGAATCTATCTATATTAGATGTAGATGGAGAAATACTTTTAATAAGTCAGTTTACGTTGCTTGGAGATGCAAGAAAAGGCAATAGACCTTCATTTATTCAGGCAAAAGAGCCAACTCAAGCTAATGAATTATTTAATAAATTGGTTGAAAATGTCTCAAAATTGATTAATAAAAAAGTCCATACTGGAGAATTTGGGGCAGATATGAATGTGAGATTACTCAATCAAGGACCAGTTACCATTCTACTTGATAGCAAAAAAATATTTTAGGAGAAGATATGTTATATACATTTGTTACACCGGATGAACTTCAAGAAAACACATATTTATATGTCGATGAAAAGACAAATAAAGCATTGCTTTTTGATCCAGGTGATAAGTTTGAGGAATTAGATAAGCTTATTGAGAAAAAAAATATTGAAGTTAAAGCTATAGTGCTAACTCACGCACATAGTGATCATATTAAGGGAGTTCCATATTATAGAGAAAAATTTTCAGTAGATGTATATGGACCAGTTCAGGAGAAAGAACTTTTTGAAGATCCAAAGAAAAATCTCTCTTATTACTATGATGGAGTTGGAATATCTATAAAAGATATGAAGTATCTTGAAAATAATAGAGAAGTAGAAATTTCTCCCTTTAAATTTACTATAAAACATGCACCGGGCCATACTAAGGGTTCAAGTATCTATGTATTTGATGATCTTGCAATAGTTGGAGATGTAATTTTTAGAGGAAGTGTTGGCAGGTGGGATCTATATAGTGGAAGCTTTAGTGACACACAGAATTCAATATTAAATGTAATATATAAATTAGATAAGCAACTTCCACTATATCCAGGTCATGGTGAAAAGACAAATGTGGAATTTGAAAGCAAGTACAATGCTTATTTTAGAATAAATGCTTGATAATAGACAAATATATGTTATAATGTTTGTTGTGAAAATTCACTAAGTTTGATTTTATGCTTGTGCGAAAGTGGCCATAAAAAGTGAAAACTTAGGAAGCAAAACAAGGAGGACAAATGTCAGTAATTTCAATGAGAGACCTGCTAGAAGCAGGTGTACACTTTGGACACCAGACACATAGGTGGAATCCAAAAATGAAGCCATATATATACACAGAAAGAAATGGTATATATATTATCGATTTACAAAAGACAGTAGATAAAATCGAAGAAGCTTATAAGTTTGTAAGAGATCTAACAAATGAAGGAGGTAAGATCCTTTTTGTTGGTACAAAGAAGCAAGCAAAAGAAGCTGTTGAATCTGAAGCTTTAAGATCAGGTATGTTCTATGTAAACGAAGCTTGGAAGGGTGGAATGTTAACTAACTTCACTACTATTCGTAAGCGTATAGACTACATGCAAGAAATTGAGAAAATGGAAGAAGATGGAACTTTTGATCTTCTACCTAAGAAGGAAGCTCTAGATCTTAAGAGAAAGAAACAAAAATTAGAAAAATTATACAGTGGTATTAAAGATATGTATGAACTTCCTGATGCATTATTTATAATTGACCAATCAATGGAACAAAATGCAATTCATGAAGCAAGACTTCTTGGTATTCCAGTAATTGGAGTGATTGATACTAACTGTGATCCAGATATGATTGACTATGTAATTCCTGGAAATGATGATGCTATTAGATCAATCAAACTTATTACTTCAGTAGTTACAAATGCAATTGTTGAAGCTAAAGAAGGTGTTGTAGTATCAGCAGAGGAAGTTGAAAATTCTCAAGAAAATGTTGAAGAAGAAGTTGAGGTTACAGAGGAAGATTTTTCTCAAGAAGAAAGTAATGAGGAAGAATAATGATAAAAGCATCAATGGTTAAAGAACTACGCGATAGAACTGGTGCTGGAATGCTTGATTGCAAAAAGGCATTAGAAGAAAATAATGGTGATATCGATAAGGCTGTGGATTACCTAAGAGAAAAGGGAATTCTTAAGGCTGAGAAGAAGTCAGGAAGAATTGCTGCTGAAGGTATTATTACAGGTAAAGTTGAAGGTAATGTTGGAGTTATGTTAGAGGTTAACTCTGAGACAGATTTTGTTGGTAAAAATCAAGAATTTGTTGATTTTTCTCAAAAGCTCCTAGACATTATTATTAAGAATAATCCAAAAGATGTAGATGAACTAAAGAAGCAAGAACTAGGATCTCAAACAGTAGAAGAGACACTAACAGGTCTTATTGCTAAAATTGGTGAAAACATGACAATCAGAAGATTTGAAAGAGTTGAATCTGATAATTTAGTAAATGTATACATTCACGGATCAAGAATTGGAGCTCTAGTTGAACTTAAAGATGGTTCAGAACAAGTTGCTAAGGATGTAGCAATGCAAATCGTTGCTATTGCACCTAAGTATATTTCAAGAGAAGATGTTGAAGAAGATGTTCTAAATCATGAAAAACAAGTGCTAAGACAACAGGCTTTAAATGAAGGTAAGCCAGAGGCAATTGTTGATAAAATGATTACAGGTAGATTAAACAAATTCTTCGAAGAAATCTGTCTTCTTGATCAGACATTTATTAAAGATAGCGATCTTAAGGTTGGAAAATATCTAAAGGATGCAAAAGTAGTTAAATTTGTTAGATATGAATTAGGTGAAGGTCTTGAAAAGAGAGAAGAGAACTTCGCTGAAGAAGTAGCTAAGCAAGTTAATCAATCTTAATTCTTAAAACAATATATAAGTAAAAAGGTAGGCTAGTGCCTACCTTTTATATTTTTATATATTTGAATTTGTATTTCTTTTGATTTTTGAATTATTTCGTAAAATACTTTGAGAATAGTTTTGGACTTATATTTAGCCTTTAAATTGTCAAATATTATTTTTTCTCTATCTTTTACTTCAATTTGATTATCATTTATAAGCTTAACTATTCCAACTTTTTTAGAAATTTCTTCTCTTTCTAAGATGAGTTCAGATATATCTGAATCAATTCTATCTATGTCTTTTCTTAATTTTTCCATTATTTTAGGATTAAATTTTACATATCGCTGTTCTAAAAAAGTCTTATTAAGTTCTTCTGAGAAGTAATGGCCTGTCTGAAAAAATATGAAATTATTTCTCTCTATTGTTTTTTTAGAAGCAATATTGTTATTTAAATATTCGCAAGTAATTAAGTCAATTCCATTTTTAAAAAGATTTTCAGTAACTATGTCTAATGCTTTTTTAATATAGCCCTTTCCTTGATAATTTTTATTTAGTATAAAGATCAACATCTTTGAAGAGAAATTTTTAAAGTACTCATTTTGATAGCTCCAAGAAGAGTCAGGACATAGTATTACACCTATCATTTTGTTATTTAAATTTATAGAAAAGTTGTATTTGTAATTAGAATATAATTTCAATTTTTCTAATGCCTCATATTCACTTACAATTTCCCTTAGTCCAGTTTTTCTAACTCTATCTTTATCACTAAATATTTCTATAAAATCTATTAAATTTTCAATATTAATTTTTTCAATTATAATTTCATTATTTTTCATAATAATATTATAACATTTTAATAAAAAAAAATGTATAATAAAATATACATAAAGATATAGGAGGTTTTATGTTAAAGATATTATTGGCTTGTGGAGCTGGAGTTGCTACAAGCACTGCAGTTAAACAAAAATTATCTGATATCCTTGATGAAAAGGGATATAAGGGAAAATATAAAATTGAACAATGTAAAGTAGCACAGATGGCAAGTTTAGCTAATGATTACGATTTATTATTAGCTACTACAATGAAACCTGCAGGAGTAGATAAGCCATTTGTAAGTGCAATGCCATTTTTAACTGGACTTGGACTTGATGAAACTATAAAAAAAGTAGAGGAGTATTTTAAATAATGCAAGTATTTTTTAATTATATTCAGGGGTTAGGTGCTTCAGTTTTAATGCCAATTATTATAGCAGTTTTTGCGATGATATTTGGAATTAAATTCGGAAGAGCTCTTCGATCAGGGTTAATGGTTGGAGTAGGATTTATAGGTTTAAATTTAGTAATTGGGTTACTTCAAGAAAGTTTAGGACCGGCAGTACAAGCAATGATTAAGAATTATAATTTAAATTTATCAATCATTGATGTTGGTTGGCCTTCAGCAGCTACTATTGCATTAGCTTCAAAAGTAGGTTTATTGATAATACCAATTGGACTAGCAGTAAATATATTTATGTTAACTACCAAAACTACTCAGACTATAAATATAGATATTTGGAACTATTGGCATTTTGCTTTTACAGGCTCTTTAGTTGCAATTGTAACAGGAAAGCTTTATTTAGGTATATTAGCAGCAATATTTAATCTTATAATTGTAATGGTGCTTGCAGACTATACCGCCAAGGGTGTTGAAGAAACTTTAGGTATGCCAGGTGTATCAATTCCACATGGTTTTGCAGCGGCATATGTTCCTATTGCATGGATTGCTAATAAAATTTTCGATAGAATTCCTAAAATAAAAGATATTGATATAAATCTAGACAGTATTCAGTCAAAGTTTGGTTTCTTTAGTGAACCAATACTTATGGGTACAGTTATAGGAATTGTAATTGGTATTATAGCAGGTTATGATT
Organism: Bacillota bacterium; assembly: GCA_023443345.1. Taxonomy (GTDB): domain Bacteria; phylum Bacillota; class Clostridia; order Peptostreptococcales; family Acidaminobacteraceae; genus JAEZUZ01. Next base: position 2,167 of record JAEZUZ010000018.1, on the reverse strand, counting down.
CACAACATGTATTACAGCTTGGTGTAAGCATGGGAGCAGTACTAGTATTAATTCCAAAGATGGCTGCATTGCTCATGGAAGGTCTTCTTCCAATTTCAGATGCTTCAAGCGAATTTATTAAAAAGAAATTTGGAAATAGTGGAAAGATATATATTGGTCTTGATGCGGCAGTAGGAGTTGGACATCCAGTTACACTTTCGCTATCTTTAATACTTGTGCCTTTAACAATATTAATTGCCATTATACTTCCTGGAAATAAAGTTTTACCTTTTGCAGATTTAGCTGTAATTCCATTTATGTTTGTATTAATAGTAACTATGGTTAGAGGAAATGCATTTAGGGCTTTCATAATAGGAATAATAGTTATATCAGTAGGATTATTAATTGCTACTTTCTTAGCACCTTTTATAACAACATCAGCTATTGCAGCTAACTTTAAGATGCCAGAAAACGCAACTTTAATATCATCTATTTGTGATGGTGCAAACCCACTTACATGGTTAGTAGTATTTTTAAATAAAATAACAGAGTTTGGTGTTTACATTGTAGGGGTTATAGCAGTAGTTATGATGTACTTCAACAGAAAGAGAATAAAAAAAGAGGCAGGAAGGGAATAAAATGATCTATTATGTAAGAGAAATATCACTAAAATCTAATGGTGGTGTACCTACATATAGCGATATTACAAATGAAGTTGAGCAGACAATTAAAGAAAGTGGTGCAGATTTTGGGCTTTGCCTAGTTTCTACAACTCATACTACTTGTTCTGTATTTTATGAAGAATATGTCCATGATAAAGTAGAAGATGGAAGAGAATTTTTACAGAAAGATCTTGATAATGTGCTAGAGAAATTAGTACATAAGCATCTAAAAAAAGACGATTATATATATCCAGGTGAGCTACATTATGAGGCAGTTAGAAGCTGGGATAATTGGCAGGAATATCTTCCAAATAATGATGAGAGTGCTTTATTTAATGCGGATGCTCATATAAAGGCTACAATTCTTGGTTCTAACCAAACTTTTGAAATATTTCAAGGTAAACTAAAAAAATCAATTACAGGATATGTATATTTTGTAGATTTTGATGTCACAAGACCAAGAAATAGAAAAGTGAGAATAATAGTTATGGGAGGGAAAAATGATAAATAGACCATTTTTAATAGTAAATCCCAAAGCCTATCTATATGGGAACTCTTCATTAGAACTTGCAAAAGAGTGTGATAGACTTTCGCAAAAATACGAAATAGATATTATTTTTACTGCTCAACATGTAGATTTAAGGATGATCTCTGAGCAATGTAAAAATCTCATAGTTACAGCTCAACACTCTGATCCAATAAATATTGGAAGAGGAATGGGTCATATTTTAATAGAGGGATTAAAAGATGCAGGAGTTAGAGCTTGTGTAATTAATCATGCAGAGCATGAAGTGACATTTGAAAATTTAGAAAAAACAATAAATAGACTAAGAGATAACAATATTATGAGCATAGTATGTGCTAATACTTATGAGGATTGTTCAAAGATTGCAAAACTTTCTCCTGATATAATGATAATAGAAGCAAGTGATAATATTGAGAGCGGACAACTTAGTTCAGATGAGTATATTAAAGATACTATAAATATAGTTAGAAATATAAATAGAGATATCAAAATTATCCATGCAGCTGGAGTAAGTACAGCTCAAGATGTTGAACATATTTTGGAACTTGGTGCTGATGGCACAGGTGGTACAAGTTCAATAGTTAAAGCTAAAGAACCTGTTAAAAAAGTTCAAGAAATGATAGAAGCAATGATTAAGTTTAAATGATAGATAGAGGACATTTGTCCTCTATTTGACTAATTAGCATATTTGGGTATTATTATAAAAGGTGAAAAAATAACTTCAAGTTATGATAAAATATAATAAATGATAAAAAGGAGTTTCCAAGTGAAATATCAGCGAATTCTATTAAAGTTAAGTGGTGAAGCTTTAGCTTCTAAGAATGGATTTGGATTATGTCATGAGACATTGTTAAATATGGCTAACCAAATAAAGAAAATATCAGATTTAGGAGTCGAAATTTGTATAGTTGTTGGAGGAGGAAACTTCTGGAGAGGTAGATCTTCAAAATCTATGGATAGATCTACAGCAGACTATATGGGTATGTTAGCTACAGTTATT
>JAEZUZ010000110.1 GCA_023443345.1 Bacillota bacterium | reverse complement strand
CCTTAGTAGCATCTTGAGTTCCTGGAAGCTCAATTCTAATTTTATTGTTACCTTCTCTTGTTATAACAGGCTCTGTAAGTCCAAAATTATTTATTCTTCTTGATAATACAGACTTAGTTTGATCCATTAGCGATGAAAATTCTTGATCAGATAGGTCTTTTTGCTGACCTTCATAAACAACTGAAACTCCACCTTCGATATCCAATCCTAATTTAATCTTTTTAATTAAAGCATCATGATTTTTACCAAATCCAATAAATACAAATGTAAAAAATGCTAAAATCAAAATGATCAATGTAGGTAATACCCATTTACCTCTTGACTTCATTTGACCTCCTCAATATCATCTAACATTTCTCTTATTTTTAAATATATTGCAATTTCAAGTCTCTTTCTCTGCATTTTACAGCCTATTTCATATGGCTTACTTAGAGATTGATTAAAATTATATGCGTTGGCATGACATCCACCTGAGCAATAGTATTTAGCCCAGCATTTTTGACAATCATCCTTAGTAAAAACATTCATATTCTTGAATGAATTTGTCAAAAATGGATTTACTATTCCTGTTTCAAGATTACCAAGTAAAAATGATGGATCTGAAACAAATTGATGACATGGATAAATATCTCCTTTAGGTGTAACAGATATATACTCACAACCTGCACCACAGCCACTTGCCTTTTTTATTGGACAAGGTCCACCTTCAAGATCTATTTCAAAGTGAAAAAATCTAAAATCTCTATCTGTATTCTTTCTACTTATCATCTCATCAGCTAATTTTTCATATTGTTCATATATAACTGGAAGATGTGATTCATCTATTGTATAACTTAAGCCTGGTTCACTAACCACCGGCTCCATTGATAAAGATTTAAACCCTAACTCACTCATGTGAACTACATCTTCACAGAAATTTATACTTTCTGCAGTATAAGTTCCTCTTATGTAGTATGACTTATCTCCTCTTTTTTCAACAAACTTTTGAAATTTAGGAACGATAATATCATAACTACTTTTTCCATTTATAGTAGGACGCATATTGTCATTAGTATCTCTTGTCCCATCTAAACTAAGTACAACATTGTCCATATTTTCATTTAAATAGTCTATGACATCATCACTTAATAGCATTCCATTAGTTGTCATAGTAAATCTAAAGTTTTTATTATATTCTTTTTCTAATATTCTTCCATACTCAACTAGCTTCTTGACAACCTCAAAATTCATAAGAGGTTCTCCTCCAAAGAAATCAACTTCCAAATTTCTTCTATTACCTGAAGATTTACATAAAAACTCAAGAGCTTTCTTTCCTGTATCAAGATCCATCAGTTCCTTAGCTCCCTTAAAATCTCCCTGAGAAGCAAAGCAATATTTACATCTTAGATTACAATCATGAGATACATGAAGGCACATTGCCTTAATAACTGGCTTATGAGTAAAGTTATTAAATACGTTAAAAACTTTATCTTCTGAATCAAAAATGCCTTCTCTTTTTAACTCCTCTATCTCAGAAATTGCCTGTTCTAACTCTTCATTTGTATATTTATTAGATAGCTCTACTTTTGCTCTTTTATAATCATCATAATCAAGCAGATCAAAGGCAACATCATCTATTAAATGAATAGAACCATTGTTTGCATCTAAGAGTATATTTAAATCCTTATATCTATATTTATGAAACATTCCACTATACAGCGAAATAGCAGCCTTTGCTGCTATTTGTGTTCACATCCTTGATTGCCAACTGTACAGGAAGTCTTGCAAGCAGATTGGCATGAAGTTTGACATTCACCACATCCCATGTATTGATGTTCTTTTTTATTGCCTTTAAATAAAGTCTTAATATGTTTCATTTAAAGCTCCTTACCTTCTTTAGTATTTTCTTCTTTAAAAAGTTTGTTATTCTCTGAACTTTGATCAGTAATTTGGGCTATAGCATCTTTCATTATCCTTAGCTTACTGCCATGAGATTCAATAACAACTTCATTTTCTTTTACATTTAATACTGTTCCAACAAATCCGCCAATAGTTATAATTTTATCTCCTTTTCTGAGATGCTCTCTCATACGCTTTACTTCAGCTTGTTGCTTCTTTCTTGGGCGAATAAATAGAAAATAGAACAACAATATAAATCCACACCACATTGCAACTAGAGATAAAAGACCAGAAAGCGAAAATCCCCATCCCTGTTCTTGTTGAGCTACAGCAGCTATTAAAAACATTTATTTCTCCTTAATAATTTATATGAATATTTTACATTATTTTTTATTTAATTGCAAAGGCTATTTAATTTTGAGATTTTCATAAAATTTATTGTAAAAATTGATAAAATTATCTTCTAAAATAGCTTCTCTTATTCGCTTTGTAAAATTAACTAAGAAATAAAGATTGTGATAGCTTAAAAGTCTTGAAGAAAGCATTTCCTGTGCTCTGTATAGATGTCTTAAGTAGCTTCTGGAATATTCTCTACACGTACTACAGTCACAATCATCAAATAAAGGCCCAAAGTCTCTTTCATACTCAGATTTCTTTATTGATATATTTTCCTTTTCTCCCATTGCCCTTCCATGTCTTGCCACTCTAGTTGGCTCAACACAGTCCATCATGTCTACTCCGCGTCTAATTGATTCAATTATATCTATTGCTGTTCCAACTCCCATTAGGTATCTTGGCTTTTCCTTAGGCAGATAATCTGGTATGTAATCTAAAACCTCTAACATTTCTTCTCTAGTTTCACCGACACTTAGCCCACCAATTGCATATCCTGGCAAATCAAGGGCAACAGATTTAGTTGCACTCTCTATTCTTAAATCTCTATATAATCCACCTTGTACAATCCCAAATAACATTTGGTCTTCTCTAGTGTGATGATTTTTACATCTCTCTAGCCATCTATATGTCATCTGCATTGATTCTTTTACTTGTTCATAAGTCACATTGTCAGTTTTAAGACATTCATCAAATGCCATAACAATGTCTGAGCCAAGATTCATCTGAATATCCATGGATATTTCAGGACTCATAAATAATTTTTTACCATCTATGTGTGAGGAAAAATATACTCCCTCTTCTGTGATCTTTCTTATATCTTTAAGGGAAAAAACCTGAAAGCCACCTGAATCAGTAAGTATAGGTCTATCCCAATTCATAAATTTGTGAAGTCCACCAGCTTCTTTTATAACCTCACTTCCGGGTCTTAAATGAAGATGATACGTATTGCTCAGTATAATCTGCGCTCCCATCTTCTTTAATTCACTTGGCAAAATCCCCTTTACTGTTGCCTGTGTTCCTACTGGCATAAATATAGGAGTCTCTATAACACCATGAGGTGTATTTATAATACCTGCTCTTGCCTTAGAGTTCTTATC
>JAEZUZ010000022.1 GCA_023443345.1 Bacillota bacterium | reverse complement strand
AGTGATGAAAGATGGACTTTTTATTCCAATTATTGGAGTTAATTTTAATGGAAATAATTTTATAAAAGATGTCTTTAAAAAAGGAGCTAAGGCATCTCTTATAACAAAAAGTTACTATGAAGAAAATAGAGATTTATTTAAAAGTGAAAATTTATTTCTTGTAGATGATACTCTTGAAGCTCTTCAACAGTTGGCTAAAGACTACAGAGCACATTCTAAAGCAAAAGTAATCGGAATAAGTGGATCTAATGGAAAGACAAGTGTCAAAAATATGGTGCACTCTGTTTTAAAAAATGTATTTAAAACTCACGCAACAAAGGGAAATTTTAACAATGAAATAGGTCTTCCTCTTACTATACTAAATATGCCAAAAGACACAGAAATGTTAGTTTTAGAGATGGGATTAGAAGATGAAGATAGCATGAATCTATTAGTAGACATAGTAGTTCCTGATATTGCCATTTTAACTAATATAGATGTAAACCACTTTAAAAATTTTAATTCATTAGATCATCTACTAAAGGCAAAGATGCTTATAACCAAATATTTCAATCAAAGCAATTTATTATTTGTCAATGCAGATGATAGAAAATTAAATACAGTAACAGGAAATTTTGATATTAGATATATAAAATCTGCAAATTACGATATATTTCATAGGGAAAATGGATGTTATTCTATCAAAATTGACTCTACAGTGATCAATCTAAATGTAATAGGAATTCACCAAATTAAGAACGCCCTGCTAGTAATAGAGCTTTCTAAATACTTGGGGATAGATATAGAGTATATCAAAAGAGGTCTTGAAGAATATAGAGGAGAGTCTATGAGATTTGAGATTGAAAAATTTAAGGATATCACTCTAATAAATGATGCATATAATGCAAGTGCACTTTCAATTAAGGCTTCTATTGAAGCACTAAAACATATAAAAGGAACTAGAAGAATTGCAATAATAGGCGATTCTCTTAACTTAGGGCCTCAGTCTAGAGATATACACGCAAGTCTTGCTTATGATATAGACTGGAGCGATATTGATCAGGTCTTTACAATTGGATCACATATTCAAGAATTAAGTCTAAGACTCAGAGGGGCACTGCACTTTAAAGACATAGGTAGGCTAAATAACTTTTTAATTAAATTTTTAGAAAAGGGAGATGTAGTTTTAATTAAAGCATCAAGAGATTTAAAGTTAGAGAGAATTTTTGAATTTCTAAGGAGGAATTATGGATAAATCAAATATACTTATTATATTGCTTTCAATCTTTTCAAGTGTTATATTGACTTATCTAGTTATACTTGCCTTTAGAAAATTTCATCTCTCACAGCCAATTTTAGAGTTAGCACCTGAAAATCACATGAAGAAGCAAGGTATTGCAACTATGGGAGGAATAGCTGTAATACTTACTACAACCTGCATAAGTTTGTTTGTAGTGGGGGTTAGGAGTAAATTTAGTCTTCCAATATTATCGATGCTTCTTTTTGGGCTTATAGGCATAATTGATGATTTAACGAAGATAATATCTAATAAAAACTTGGGATTAACTCCAAAGGCGAAGATGATATTACAAGTGTTATTTTCTTTAATAATTGCTTTTTTAATTAACTATCACGGACTTAATTATGTGAAAATTCCACTTGTGACAACTCCGATATCATTATCGATATTTACATATCCACTCATAGTCATATATTTAGTTGGAGTTACTAATAGTACTAACTTGACTGATGGACTTGATGGATTGCTAAGTACTTTAAGTATTACATGTTCTATATTTGTTATACATATTGCAAAAGAATATAATTTATTTCAACTACATTCAATGATGCTAGTCTTTGTAGCTTCATTAGTTGGATTTTTAGTTTTCAATAGATATCCTGCAAAGATCTTTTTAGGTGACACAGGTTCACTTGCAATTGGTGGATTTTTAGCAACATCTTTTTTAGTTATAAATGCACCTCTATTTTTACTATTAGCAGGAATTATATTTGTTTTAGAAACTCTTTCTGTAATAATACAAGTTACGTACTTTAAGAAAACAGGAAAGAGAATATTTTTAATGAGTCCTCTTCATCATCACTATGAGAAGAAGGGATTTAGTGAATATAAGGTTGTAGGTTTATTTGCTCTTGTAAACCTAATAGGTGTATTTATGGCACTAGTTCTTTATAAGTAGGTTGTATGAAAAAAGTATGCATCTTTGGATATGGTTCAACTGGCAAATCATTGGCTAAGGTATTAGATGAGCCATTTGTAGTATATAGTGATACAGAAATAGATGATAATAATTTAGAAATTTTTAGCAATTTTGATGAGATTTCATATGTAATTAAAAGTCCTGGAATCAGTTATGAACATAGTGTTTTACAGGAATTTGAGAAAAGAGGAATAGATATAGTTGATGAACTAGAGTGGTCTCTTAAAAAACTAAAGGGAAAGAAGATCGGTATTACTGGAACTAATGGTAAGACTACTACTACAGATTTACTATTTAAAATATTTTCTAAGGCTTTTGATGATGTAAAATTAGCTGGCAATATTGGCATACCTTTAAGTAGCTATGTCAAAAATGACACTGAAAATTCAATTTATATATGTGAAGTTTCAAGCTATCAACTTGAGAGGCTTGATAATGTCAAGTTTGATTCAGCTATTTTTACTAATTTAACACCGGATCATCTCCAGAGACACAAGACGATGCAGAATTATTTCGATGCAAAGTCAAATATATTTAGAGAATTTGACTATGGAAATACTCTTGTTATAAATTTTGATGATAATTATTTAAATAAGATAAAAGGTAATTTCAATATAAAAAGCTTCTCTCTTAAATCTTTAAATGCCGATGCATATTTAAAGGATGACACTTTATATATAGAATCAAAAGAATTGATAAAAGTATCAGATATGAAGCTAAAGGGCTCTCACAACTATGCCAATGCTCTAGCAGCATCTCTTATGGCATATAGTTGGTCAATAGATATGGATATAATAAGAGATACTTTAAAAGATTATTCTGCATATTCTCACAGGTATGAAGTATTAGAGAATATCTGTGGAAGAAATTGGATAAATGATTCTAAAGCTACTAATCCATCCTCAACAATAGCTGCATTAAAAAGTGTAAATAGACCTACTGTACTTATATTAGGTGGAATGGAGAAGGATTTAGACTTCAGTGAGATGTACTCTTACTTTAATGAAAATATAAAGGACATAGTCCTTATAGGTGAGTGTCAAGATAGATTATATAGTGAATTAACTGAATTAGGGTATAAACCCCTGAGAGAAACCTTTCTTGTAAATGCATTAGAAAGAGCTTACAAAATTTCACAAGAAGGTTATGATATTTTATTTTCTCCTGCTTGTGCTAGCTGGGATCAGTACAAGAGTTATGAAGAAAGAGGAGACGAATTTAAAAATTGGGTAGGTAATAAATGTTTAAAAGGATAGATCTAGGTATAATCATTCCTGTAGTATTGCTTTGCATATGTGGATATATTTTAGTTATGAGTTCTTCATCATACTATGCATTATCTTCTTTTGACAATGCATTTTACTTTGCAAATAGACATGGATTTTTTATCATAGTTGGTTTGTTTTTTATGTTTGGTATTAGAGTAATCAACTATAAAGTTTTTGATATTTCACTTATATTTGTAATTGTAAATGCTATTGCAGTAGCTATGTCTTCAGCTATTTTCTTTATTGGAAATCAGAAGCTTGGTGCTACAAGATGGATAAGTATTGCAGGTATAGAATTTATGCCAGTTGACTTAGCAAAGGGAGCAATTATTTTCTCATTAGCTTATACACTTACTCACTTTAGTGCTAGAAAGAAAAACTTTCTATCGCTCTTTATACACTTAATTTTCCCGGGTCTATTAATAGTTATGACAGTCCTTCAACCAGATTATTCTTCTTCTCTAGTTCTATTTGGGACTGTTGGTCTGATGCTTTTTGTTGGATTTGAGCCACTATATCAAATACTTATGCTTGGTGCTGTTGGCATGACAGGAGCGTTTTTTGTAGCTTTTAGAGCAAGTTATAGACTTGAGAGAATTAAGAGTTTTTTAAGCTCGCTTAAAAATATACATCAGGCACAAGATCAGATTAAATATGGTATATTTGCAATAGCTTCCGGAGGAGCAATAGGAAAGGGGCCAGGAAGAAGTTTATTTAATAAGCTATACATTCCTCACCCTCACAACGATATGATAATTAGTACTTTGGGAGAAGAATATGGATTTATTGGTATGACAATAGTATTTGTATTATTTTTAATACTTATAATAAATCTTCTTAGACTTGCTATTAAAGTCAAAAATAAATTTGCAAAATTACTAGTTTTTGGAGTATTTTCTACTTTATTTATACAATTATTTATAAATATAGGATCAACACTTGGCCTAATACCACCAACAGGAATTTCTCTTCCATTTATAAGTTATGGTGGAACTAACCTTTTGATATTCCTCATGATGATGGGATTATGTCTAAGTATTTCAAGAATTGAGAAAATATGAATACAGTAGTAGTATGTGGCGGCGGAACTGGTGGACATATATTTCCAGCAGTAAGTATTATTGAAAATATAAAGAAATTAAGACCAGATACAAGGATTGTGTACATAGGTGGTTTTAATTCATTAGAAGAAGATACCTGTAAAAATTTAGGTATTGAATTTATTCCTGTTAAAGTCTACTCATTTATGGATGGAAATAGGAGAGAGAAAATTCAGTGCATTTTAGGGCTCATTAAAAGTGGATTAAAGACAAGAAAGATTTTGAAAAAAATCAATCCATCTGCATTAATTGCAACTGGAGGCTATAGTACAGGTCCAGCAATCCTTGCTGCTAAATTAAACAGGGTTCCAATATATTTACATGAACAAAATGTATATCCCGGTCTAGCAAACAAAATATTTTCAAAATTTGCAAAAAAAGTTTTTATTTCCTTTGCTTCTAGCATAGATAAGTTTCCAATAGATAAGTCAAAACTTGTATTTACAGGAAATCCTGTAAGAGAAGTATTTAAAAAGGAATATAAATTTAAAGAGCCTCAACAAATTAGGACAATCTTTTCCTTTGGAGGAAGTGGGGGATCAAAGCCTGTTACTGAATTGGTTTTAATGGCCAAGGATTATATTAAAAGTAACCAAGATAAGTTAAAGTGGATACATCTTACAGGTGTAGATTACTATGAGGAATATTTAGATAAATTTAAAGGTATTGATAACTTAGAAGTTTATGCATATCTAAGAGATATGGAAAAATACTATGAAATGGCAGATTTAATCATAGGTAGAAGTGGAGCTATAACTTTAACTGAGATATCAGCTCTAGGCAAACCAAGTATTCTCATTCCTTCAGAAAATGTTGCAAATGATCACCAAAGAGCTAATGCTAAAGTCTTTAGAAATAAAGGGGCTTCAGTAATTATAGAAGAATCAGAATTGCTTAGCAGTAAGTCTATCAAAATTATAGACGAAATTATAAATGACGATAGTAGGTTAGAGAGTATGTCAAAGAATGCCTATGAATTGTATCCAGGAGATGCAGCTCAGACTATTTCAGAAATAATTATAGGAGAGACACGATTATGAAAAGATTTTGGATGATATCTTCATCTATATTCATAGTTCTCTTAATAATATTTGTATTTTTATATTCACCTATATTTAGAATTAAAAATGTAACAATAGAAGGTCTTGACTTTTCAGAAGCAGATAAAGAGAAAATTATAGAGAAATTTAAGGGACAGAATTTAATAATTCTCAAAAAAAAGACTATAAATACTTATTTAAAAGAGTTTTCTTTTATTGAAAATTCTATGATAAAAAAGAAATATCCAAATAAATTAGAAATAAAAATAAAAGAAAAAGAAGCCTATGCTAAATTGAAGGTCAATAATAAGTTTTTTATACTAGATAGAGATGCACATTTAATAGCAAAATTAGAAAATGACACTGACAAGGTTATGGAATTTATAGGATTTGCACCAAATGATACAAATTTAGGAGAGACATTAAATACAAAGTACTTTGATCATTTAAAGATGGCATTAGATGTAAGCGAACTTCTAAAACAGGCAAAACTTGACAAAGGATTTATAAAGCTTGAGAATTTAGAATTGTCATATTACATAAATCCAGAGTTCAATGTAGTATTTGATAATAAAATAAATATTGTAGATCAGTTCAACTTATTTATGACCACATATGAGCATCTTAAGAGTGAAAATACAGAAAAGGGTGAACTTAGAGTATTAGATGAAGAAACAATAAATTTTAAACCTTTTGTTGAAAGGTAATAATGTTTACCAATCAACTAATATTTTTTTATCCTTAGAAATAAGGACTTTAGAATTAAAAATATAGTCTGTTTTAGACTAATTTAACTTATCTAAAATGTAGAATTTTCAATTTATATGTGCTATATTACTTTATATAAATAAATAGGAGGATTTTGTGTTTGAGTTTGAAAATGAAAATAAAGGTACTGTGAATTTTACAAATATAAAAGTAGTTGGCGTAGGTGGTGGCGGAAATAACGCTATCAACCGTATGATTGCTTCAGGTCTTGAGGGAGTTGAATTTATATCTGTCAATACAGATAAACAAGATCTTGCCTTGACTTCAAGTGAAATGAAACTACAAATTGGAGAGAAAATAACAAGAGGATTAGGTTCAGGTGGTAGACCAGAAGTTGGTGAGCGATCAGCTGAAGAATCTAAAGATGATATAAAAGCAGCTCTTGAAGGAGCAGATTTAATTTTTGTAACCTGTGGTATGGGTGGTGGAACAGGTACAGGAGCATCACCTGTTGTTGCACAAATTGCTAAAGAAGTAGGAGCACTAACAGTTGGTGTTGTTACAAAACCTTTTGGATTTGAAGGTAAAAAGAGAATGGCACAGGCTCAAGAAGGAATTGAGAAGTTAAAATCTAAAGTAGATACTCTAGTTACAATACCTAATGATAGACTTTTAGATATAGTAGATAAGAAGACTTCATTAATCGATTCTTTAAAGGTTGCTGATGACGTACTAAGACAAGGTGTACAAGGTATATCTGATTTAATTACAATGCCAGGTTTAATTTCTCTTGACTTTGCAGATGTATGCACAATCATGAAGGATAGAGGAATGGCACATATGGGAATTGGAATTGGCAAGGGAGAAAATAGAGCAATAGATGCTGCTAAAGCTGCTGTATTTTCACCTCTTTTAGAGACAACAATTGAAGGTGCTACAGGACTATTAGTAAATGTTACAGGTAACAATACAATATCTCTACATGAAACTAAAGAAGCACTTGATTTAATAACAGAATTAGCTAATCCAGAGGCAGAAATTATTTATGGTACATCTATCGATGAGAGCTTAAGTGATGAAATTAAGATTACAGTTATTGCAACTGGATTTAATGATAAAACATCTAAGAGATTCCCAAGTCCTTTTAGTAAGGGAAATAGAAATAGCGAATCTGATAGCAACTCATTTTCATTGAGATATGCTGCTGTTCAAAATACAAGAACAGAAGTAAATTATGATGTTACAAAAATCAATGATATAAAATCAGAAGTAAAAGCAGATTCAAGTGAAAAAATTGATCTAAGAGAAGATTCTCAAGAAATTTCACTACCAAGCTTTTTAAAGAGGTCATAATATTAATTTATGCGTTGTCCATACTGTAAAGATTTAAATACTGGCGTAATAGATTCTAGGCCAAACTCTGACCATACTTCTATTAGAAGAAGAAGGCTTTGCAATAACTGTGGAAAGAGATTTACTTCCTATGAGAAAATTGAAACCCAGGATGTCATGGTAATAAAAAAAGATGGCCAGAAAGAAGCTTTTAACATTGATAAGATCAGAAATGGCATATCAAGGGCATGTTATAAAAGAGATGTGAGTCAAGTAGACATCGATTCATTGGCAGAAGATATATATTCGCAAATAATTAATACTGGTCTTCTTGAGGTTGAAAGTCAATATATTGGTCAACTTATTATGTCAGGACTAAAGGATTTAGACGAGGTCGCATATGTGCGATTTGCTTCAGTCTATAAATCCTTTAAGGATGTTTCTTCATTTACAGAAGTAGTAGAAGGATATAAAAAAGATAAAAGTGGTAAAAATTAAATTTTATGGCAGGGAACTAAGTGAAGAGGTTTTTAATATAGACATCTTAAATAAATTCCCCAATCCAAAAGCTTTTATGTCACAAATTCATAGTGATAAAGTTTCTTTGGTAAGTAAAGATAATTCATTTAAACTACTTGAAGCTACAGATGGGATTCTTACAAAAGATTCCCATTTTTTACTTATAGGCACATTTGCTGATTGTATTCCTATATATTTTTATGATGCAAACCAGAAATATGTAGGACTTTGTCACAGCGGATGGAAGGGAAGTAAGTTAAATATAGTTTCAAGAATGATCGATAAAATAGTTGAAGAAGGTTTTAATTTAAAAGACTTGAGAGTCCACATGGGTCCTAGTATTTCTTGGGAAAATTACGAAGTTAAAGAGGACTTTTTAGAAAATTTTCAAAATAGTTATTTTATATTTAAAGATGATAAAATCTTCTTTGACAATAGAAAATTATGTTATAATCAACTGATTGAATATATAGATAGCAGTCAAATAACTTTTGATAATAGATGTACTTTTAGTGATTTAAATTTACATTCTTATAGACGAGATGGGCTATTATCTGGAAGAAATATAGCCACCATATGTATAGAATAGGAGATAGAATGTCAAAGCCTGTTGTTGCGATCGTTGGAAGACCAAACGTTGGTAAGAGCACACTTTTTAACAAAATTATAGGAAAAAGAATAGCCATAGAGGAAGACGTTTCAGGTGTTACAAGAGATAGAATAGTTCAAGACACATCATGGCTTGGATATAATTTTCAACTTGTTGATACAGGTGGTCTTGTATTTGAATCTAAAAATGAAATAGAAGTAAAGGTTACAGAGCAGGCAAAAACTGCTATTTCAATTGCAGATGTAATTCTATTTGTAGTAGATTATAAAGATGGTATGACAACTTCTGATAGAGAAGTAGCTCAGAGATTATATAAAACTCAGAAACCTGTAATTTTAGTTGTAAATAAGGTAGATAATTTTAATGAAGATCCAGATCTTTATGAATTCTATGAGTTTGGATTTAAGATAATACCTATAAGTGCAGCTAACCAATTAAATATTGGAGATTTATTAGATGAGACCGTAAAACACTTTGGGCAAAAGCAGGAAGATGAAGAAGAACAGATAACCAAGATAGCAATAGTTGGAAGACCAAATGCAGGAAAGAGCTCTCTACTTAATGCGATGATAGGTCAAGAGAGAACTATTGTTTCTCCAATTGCAGGCACAACTAGAGATGCTATAGATGTTGAAGTAAAATATCACAATAAAAAGTATATTTTTACAGATACAGCCGGAATTAGAAGGCGTAAAAAAGTAAATGAATCTGTTGAACATTTCTCTGTAATTAGAGCATATAGAGCTATTGATCGTTCAGATGTAGCTATGCTAGTTGTAGATGCAAGTGAGGGTTTTGCTGAACAAGATAAAAAAATAATAGGTTATGCCCATAATGAGGGTAAAAGTATAATAGTATTATTAAACAAATGGGATCTTTTAGAAAAAGATCATAATACATATAGAGAATGGGAAAAATATTTCTATAAGGAATTTCCATTTTTAAAGTATGCTTTTTTCCAACCAATAAGTGTATATGAACACCAGAGGCTGCATACTATTATGCAGATGATTGAAAAGATTGATGAAAATAGAAATAGGAGAATACCTACAGGTCATCTAAATGACCTGATATCTGAGGCAATACTTAGAAATGTTGCACCTTCAGATAAGGGTGTTAGATTAAAGGTATACTATGTCACACAATCTTCGGTAAATCCTCCAGAGTTTGTTTTCTTTGTAAATAAAAAGGAATATGCTCACTTTTCATATATGAGGTATTTAGAAAATACGATAAGAGCTGCATACGATTTTTCTGGAACTCCTATTAGAATGACAGTTAGACAAAGAGGTGAGAAATGAAAGTTTCAATTATTGGAAGCGGAAGTTGGGGCTCAGCTTTTGCACATCACTTAAGCAGAATTGGTCATGATGTAACAGTCTATGGAATAGATAAATCTCTAATTGAGTATGTAAGAGAGAAGAGGGAAAATCCACATTTTCTACCTGGAGTAATACTTGATAGTAGGATTAAATGGACTTATGAAATTGAAGATATAAGAGATTGCGAAGTATTTGTAATGGCGATAAGTGCTCAAGCTATTTCTGGATTTCTTTCTCAAAATAGAGATTTGCTTTCTGACAAAATATTTGTCAATTTAAGCAAGGGAATAGATTTAAATAGTCTTAAGACAATAGGACAGTTAGTAAGAGAAAAGACAAATTGTAAGTACTTCTGTATAAGTGGACCTTCTCATGCAGAGGAAGTTGGAATAGATACTCCAACTGCAGTAACTATTGCTGGAGATGATGAAGCTATTGCTAAAAAATTGCAGAAGGAATTTTCTTCTGATACTTTTAGGATATATTATTCAAAAGATACTACAGGAGTTGAATTAGCTGCTGCATTTAAAAATGTATTAGCTATTATGATTGGACTAGCCGATGGTCTTGGTTTTGGAGATAATACAAAGGCTGCAATTATGACTAGGGGATCTTTTGAAATCATGAGATTAGCAATGTCCTATGGTTCTAAATTAGAAACTTTCCTAGGTTTAAGTGGATATGGAGATATAATTGTTACATGTACAAGTCTTCATTCAAGAAATAGAAGATGGGGAAAATTTATTGCTCAGGGTTACTCAGTAGAAGAAGCTAGTCAAAAAGTTGGAATGGTAGTTGAAGGAGTTAAAACTTTAGAAGCTGCTTTAAAAATGGCTAAAGAGAAAAATATAGAGATGCCTTTATTTGAAAATCTATACAAGGTAATCTATGAAGCAAAAAAACCTAAAGAGACAGTCTATGAACTTATGACAAGGGAATTTAAAGAAGAAACTATATGAAGAATAAGAAATTGATTACAATGGTAATTTTTATAGTTGCAGTTGTATTGATATTTATAATTTTAAGATTATTTGGTTTTTTTTCTACAACACCTCAGACATACCCGGCAGTATTTGATACTCTTGAATTTGAGTATAAGACTAAAGGATATTTGTTTTTTAATGAAACAATAATTGAATCTCCAGTTGATGGAAGAGTGGAATATCTAACTCAAAATGGAGAGAGAGTTTCAGTTTCTCAACCTATAGCTACAGTTATAGAAGATAATATATCAAAAAATGTAGAACAACCGCCAGATATAGATAGTTTAATTATAAAAAAAGACACAATTGAAAAAGAAATTAAGTCATTAGAAGATGAAGTTACTTTCTTCTTTAAGGAGAAAAATACAAGTGAACTTGAGAGAGCTCAAAAGGACCTCTCTTATAGATATGCTGTATACAATCAATTTAACGAAGTAGAAAAAATTGAATTAAATAAGCCGGTATCATCTTATACTAGAAATTTTTCTAGTGAAAGTAGATCTTCAAATAAGTATACAATATATGCAAATATTGCTGGAATAGTAAGTCAGAATGCTTCATTTCAAGATACTCTGTTTAATCTTGACAATATTTATATAATGGATTATTCAAAGTTTCCTGAAATTAAAGATTCAACAATTAAAAGAGAAGTAAAAAAAGGGGAACCATTTTTAAGAATAATTGACAATGGTTCAGTATACTTAGTAATTAAAATAGAGCCAGAATTACTATCGTATTTTGAAAGTGCTAAGAGATTTCAGACATATATAAATGGAGTTGAAGTTGAGACTGTAGTTGATCAGATTTTTTCTACTGAAGGTGGTTATGGTGTAAAGATAAAGATACTTCAGGATTTTGAAAGTATGAAGAATCTCAGAGAAGTTGATTTAATTGTAAAACCAGTTAAGAATTATGGTATAGTAATCAATGAAGAATCTATTGTTAAAAAAGATGGTGAAGAAGGTGTTTATATTTTAAGACGTGATGGAAGTACTTTATTTGTACCGATAGAAGTTCAGACAAGAATAAATGGAAAATGCATTATAACACACGATTATTTTACCAAACTCAAAGAAGATGGTAATATTGAATCAGTAGAAACTATATCAGTCTATGACGAAATTCTAAGGAAACCAGATGATAAGAGCTCAAGTTAAAGAAATTGTTGAAAAGGCAAAACAATACAATGCAACTCTAGTATGTGTGACAAAGACTGTTGGCATAGATAGAACAAACGAGTTGATTGATGAAGGTTTTTTAGATATAGCAGAAAACAGAGCACAAGTTTTAAGGGATAAGTTGCCATTTATTGACTCCAGAGCTAGAATTCATTTTATAGGTCCTTTGCAGAAGAATAAAATTAAATATTTAAAGGATAGAGTATATTTAATACATTCTGTTGACAGTGTTGATTTAGCTAACGAAATAGATGCACACGCTAAAAAGTTAGGATATACTCAAAATATTTTATTGCAGGTAAATATTGCAGGGGAAACTCAAAAACAGGGATTTGCTAAAGAGGAGTTAGAAGAGGCTTTTCTTAAAATTAAAGAGTTGAAAAATTTAAATATAATGGGTCTTATGATGATAGCACCATTGACAGATGATAAAGAAGAATTAACAAGATATTTTAAAGATACTCAATATATCTTTGACTATTATAAAAATAAATATTATAATGAACTAGATATGCAATATCTATCCATGGGAATGTCAAATGACTACGAAATTGCACTTTCCTGTGGCTCAAACATGATAAGAATAGGCAGAAAAATAGTAGGAGGAACTAGTGAGTGCTATGTTTGATAAAGTAAAGTATTTTTTTGGGTTAGAAGGTCAAGACGAAGAAGAGGTAACAACAAGTAGAGTTGTTGAGACAGAACAGTCATATCAGCCTACACCTAGTGCAACTACTCAGAGGACCACAAAAACTCATAAGACAAGACCAACTTATGCAGAGAGTGATTATAGGAGAGAGTATCAGAAACCACATCATGTATATCAAGAGGTTATTGAGCCTGTAGAATCAAAGAAAATGGTAATATGTAAGTATGCTCCAGTAGTTTATGGAGAAGCACGTTCTATGATCGATGATATAAAGACAGGTTATCCAGTAATCATCAATTTTGAAAATACAAAGGAAGAAGTTTCTGAGAAGATAGTCTATGTCTGTGAAGGTGCTTCTTACGCGCTTGGAGCAGAAATACAAAAAATTGCTAATTCAACTTTTATAATTATTCCAAGAGGTGTAAATTTCCATATTGCACCAGAAGAAGATAAGTCAGAAATAGAAGAGTAGGCTAGATGGACTTTAATTCAATCTACTATTATTTTGGATTGTATTTACACGCAATATTAGAAACATTACAGTGGTTGATTATTGCTAGAGCATTTCTATCTTTTATATTGCCATATGATAATCCTATTGTAAGTTTTATACATTTGCTTACAGAGCCTATTTATAGACCTATAAGAAATATTATGCCTCAAGGCGGTATGTTAGACTTTACTCCAATTGTGGCACTTTTATTTTTGCAAGCCTTAGATCGTTTAATAATTTTATAAAAGCGTAGATGAGACAAGATCTATTAAATTAATTGCTAAGAGAGTTGTCGTTTGGTGAGAGACAAAGAATTAATTAATAGAT
>JAEZUZ010000106.1 GCA_023443345.1 Bacillota bacterium | reverse complement strand
GTGCAGCACTTATTCCATGACCGCTTACATCTACGACATACATTCCTATATATCTATCATCTATCTCATATACATCTACAAAGTCTCCGCTCAACTTCTCAAACGCATAATTTGTAGTTATAAATTTCACCTTTTCAAAGTCTATTTCTTTTTTTGGCAAAAGAGCTTTCTGCAGTGTCCTTGCAGCTTGCATCTCAGATTCAAGTATATTATTTACATCCTCTAAACCCTTTGTCCTTAATTCAAGCTGCCTATATAATTCCTGTTCCTGATTTTTTTGCTCTAGCAACTTCTCTTTTCTTTCAGCAAAATACTCAATAAATACCTGCTTGTAAAAACCATTGCATAGAAATATTACTGATATCAATTCAAAAGTTAACTTCAATATCAATTCAAACTGTCTTAGCTCGTACTCAAATGATGGATACATCTCAAGTGTAAAAAATATTATTAGACAGGCAAGTAAATTTCTATTTACTCTATCATCACTGCTTTGTTGAATTAAAAAGCTCACTAGATAGAGGAATATCAAAGCAATCATGAATACAACTAGTAAAAAGGTAATGATGTTGTAGCTGAATTTCTGATTTATATAGCAGTAGATAATTACGATATATACTAATGTTATGAAGACTTGGGTCATATTTGCCCTTTTCTTCTTGGCGTCTAGTTTAGTGCTATAGAAGATTCTAATTGTAAGTAGCCACTCAAGTATAAATCCTATTAGAACTCCGTCCATTTTTAAATCTATAGATAGATAATATCCAACTCTAGATATGTCAATAAAAAATCTATAGATTATGTAATAGCCAAATAGGATGAGCATAACTATATTTAATAGTGATGATTTATTTTTTATAAATACAAAACTATATGCATGAATTATGCATAGCGAACCTATAAATACTAAATTTAGCAGAAATATAGAAATTATTACTATTTTGTTGTTAGAAAATAAGAATGAAATAAAATCTCTAACTAAAAGAGAATTAATCATTGAGACATATAGAAATCCCAGTGAAAAATATATACATATGTAGAGTATTTTATTCTTAAAATTATCTGCCATCTACACCTACTCTAAACTACTTCCTCCAATAAATTCCCTTATTATTGAAGTACTTGGAATATTTGTTTCATCAGGAATATCAACTATATAATCAAGAAGATTCAATAACCTTCTTGCAATAGGATACTCATCTTCATTTGGAGTTATATCATTTATAAGCTCAAAAGCATGTCTTTTTAAGACTGAAAGTTCGTATAGCAGAGATGAATTAAAGATTGCATCGGCATTTTCCTGATGAGGAAATACATATCTATTTTCACCTCTTTTTACTGAATCCCACATCTTTAAGGTTTCTCTTGCACCATATCCTCTTTTATTATTGTCTCTTACCATTCTTCTTAGTATTCTATTGTCTGTTGTAGAAATTGGATTATGGGGATCTAAATTTATATGTGTAAGACAAGACACATAGATTTTGTACTTATCCTTTTTAAATATCTCTGGTGTTAGTTCATCGTTAAGACCATGTATTCCTTCGATGATTATAGGTTGGTTTTGATTGATTTTAACTCCTTCTACTCCATCTACTCTAACTCCCCTTTTAAAGTCATATATAGGAAGCTTTACCTTCTTGCCATCGAGCAAATCCTTAAGATGTTTATTAAATAATTCTACATCTATAGCACTTAGTGATTCAAAATCAGGTTGTCCAAACTCATCAAGTGGAGTTTTGTCTCTATTTATAAAGTAATTATCAACAGAAATACTAACTGGCTCTAAATTGAGGACTCTTAAAGCAATAGCAAGTCTCTGTGCAAATGTAGTCTTTCCTGAGGATGAAGGACCAGCAATTAAAATTATTCTCTTTTTAAGTCTATATATGTCATCGGCAATCTGATTTATCTTCTTTTCATGTAGAGCTTCCTGAACATATATGAGATCTCTATGCCTTTTTTCCTTATTTATCCTATTTAAGTCATAGATGTTTGAAACTGAACTTAACTCTGCCCACTTCTCAGACTCCATATATTCTTTATGCATCTTTGGCTGCTCTTTGAGCTTAGAATTTTCACCTTCTGAGAATTTATCTGGGAAAAAAACAATTATTCCAGGCCCATAATATAAAAGAGAAAAGTCATCAATCACTCCTGTACTAAATGGCAAAATTCCATAAAAATCATTATGATATCCATTGCATTCATAGACTGTCGCATACTCTCTACTTCTATCATTGATTATTTCTGCTTTAAAGCTGAGCCCTTCCTTTTTATATATTTCACAGGCTTCTTCTTTAGTTAGCATAAGTCGTCTAAATGGATAGTTGCCCTCTACTATTTCTCTCATTTTTTCTTCTAGAGCTAAAGTAAACTTATTATCTACTTCTACATTTTTAAATTCGATATATATCCCTCTACTTAATGAGTGAAATACCTTCATATCTGCTTTTTTATTGAGCTCTTTTAGTGCCATATATAAAATAAAAGCAAGCCCTCTTTTATATATTTTTATGCCATCTGCTGTATCAATATCTAAAACCTTGACTTGATTGTAGCTTTCTACTTCTTGATCTAATGAATATAATCTATTATCTATAATTGCACCAAGTGCTTTTTTATTTTCTCTTATTTCTTTTAAATCTATTACTTTCACAATCTCTCCAATATAATTAATAGCTATTAAAGTAAATTATACCACACTAAATAGATTATTTGTAAATTAAAGGATTATTTTTACACCAAAAAAAGCCCATAAAATAGGGCTAATAATCCATTTTAAATGCTTAATTTCAAGTTGGAAAAGCAAACTCAAACTATTAATTATAAAGAAAATAAAAATAATAATTGAACTTTCAACTTTAAAGTTGTGCCTCTCTACAAGAATCTCTATGGATCTTTTCTATCCTTCTATTTAGTAACTTTTCAACTTCTTGATAAAAACTCTCAGGAATGTAGCTTAACTCTTTATCATAAAATTTGACTTTATATCCAATGAGAGTTTGATAACTACCACTTCCTGAGTATTTCATATCTCCTGCTATTGGATGACCTATGTGGCTTAGAGTTGCTCTTATCTGGTGATACCTTCCTGTCTCAAGCTCAATTCTAACTAAACTATAATTCTTAGAAATAATAAGGGGAGATACAGTTGTTATAGCCTTTTTCCCACTTGCAGATACCTGCATTTTTCTATCTATCTTTTGAAGATTTAATTCTATAGTTTTCTCACTTAAAAATTTTCCTTTTACAACCGCTAAATATTCTCTTCTGACTTGCTTATCTCTCTACTTTTCACTTAAATCCCTAGCACTTTTGTAATTTTTAGCAAATATTACAAGACCCAGAGTATTGGTATCTAGTCTGTGAACTGGAGAAGGATCGTATGTATGTGTACTTAAATCTTCTAAGTACTTTCTGACTAAGTGTGTAAGAGTTATCTTGTTTTTCTCTAGCTGAACAGAGATAAATCTATCTTTAAAGACAACTAGTACATCATCATCTTCATAGACAATCTTTAGTTTTCCTTTTACACTTGAAAAATGCTTTTCTTTCTCTAGTGTAAACTTTCTAGCATCATCTTGAGAAATATATATATCTACCACATCGCCATCTTCTAAAATTTGACTGGCATCAGCTCTTTTCCCATTTATCTTGATGTCCTTTTTTCTAAATAACTTGTAGATATATGTCTTTGGCATATTTCTAAAGTATTTTTTTATAAATCTATCACATCTCTGTCCACTGTAATTACTATCTATTTTAAGTTGCATAATACCTCAATTTGCAATTTGTCATTTTTTTTGTTATCCTAAATCAATAGGAGAATAAAAATGAGAAGATTAAAAAATTTAATTTACGATTTAAGCGATATCCTAATTGTACTTGTGCTTATTGTAATTATAGCACTTGCTATAAATTATGTAATAAAGAGCACTATCGGAATAGATATCCCTCAGGAAATAACACACTCTCAACAAGATAATAATAACACAGGCGATAAACAAAAGAATCAAGATACAAAAAAAGCAGAGGAAGAAAAGAAAAAATTAGAAGAAAAGAAAAAAGAGGAAGAACTAAAGAAAAAGCAAGAAGAAGAGGCGAAGAAAAAACAAGAGGAAGAAGAGAAAAAGAAACAAGAACAGCAAGTTCCTTCTGATCCTAATATCAAAGTAAATGAAGATGGCACAGTAACCATTACATACAAAGATGGCGAATCCCCTACAGAGCTTGCTAAGAGAATTGAAATCTCAAAAGTTTTTTCTTCTGCTGATGAACTTATAAATAAGTTGATAGAGGATGGGCTAGATTCACAACTTCAGTCTGGAGTTTATACATTCAATCAATCTATGACATATGAGGAAATTAAAAAAATACTATTTAATGAATAAGAATCACTTATGTGATTCTTTTTATTTTAGATAGATACATATAATAAATGAGAATATTAAATATGTTCCCAAAGGGACATCCTCTTTTTTTCTTTTAAAAATATATATAAATATTGCATGTAATAAACTTAGATATGTAGCTAGGAAAATAAAAAGTAAGTAATTCTCTATTAAATTTGAAGATATGAGTATAAAAAGAAGCTTTATATCTCCAAATCCCAAGTGCCTATATAGATATCTGTAGATTATAACTAATAAAAAAATTATAAAAACTACATAATTTTTCGCCTCAACAAATCTAAATAGTGCATATGGCATACACAATAGCAACATCTTATCTGGTATTGTAAAGAAATATAAGTCTTCAAGCATTATCTCTATAAGTAACAAAATAAATATGATCTTCATAGAAATATTCTAAATAAAGCATATATAAAAATAACGCATATATAGATTATTCCTTATAATAATTTCAAAATAAAAAAGACTAGCACCTGCTAGTCTTTTAAGATTACTCTTGAACCTCTTTTTTAACTTCTTCTACTTTTTCTTCAACCTTTTCTTTAGCTTCTTGAACTTTTTCTTCTGCTTTATCTTTTAATTCAGATGCCTTATCTTTAGCTTCTTCTACTTTTTCAGAGATATTTTCTTTTACTTCTTCAACAACTACTTTAGCGTCTTCTTTTTTCTCATTAACTTTTTCTTTAATCTCTCCTGCTTTTTCAACTACATAGTCCTTAGCTTGAGAAGTAACTTCTGAGATCTTTTCTCCTGCTGTAGAAAGAACTTCTTTACCACCTTGAATTAAATTTTCTTTCTTTTGATTGAAATCTTCACTCTTTTCTTCAACTAATTCTCTAATTCTATCAATTTCATCAGTTAAACTTACAGCTCTTTCATCTGTAATTCTTCCTGATTTAACTTTTTCATAAGTCAATTTTCCTAATTCTAAATATGTAGCATGTAGTAATTCCTTTTGTTTAGAAATTTCCATACGTACCTTAGCTGTATCTGCGATATTAGAAGTTGCACTCTTAACTCCATCGAATAAATCTTTAATTGTATCTTTGAAACTCATAAATTCCCTCCTATAATAGATAAATTATTTATATCCAATAAATTTAAAATTAAACTTAATATAGTAATTAAGTATAAAAATAAAGTGTAAGCAATGTCAATTTAGTTTATTTATTTTTTCAAGATAGTCGCTATAAATATAAAAACTAAAACAGTATCCACTTATCCTATTTCTTATACTCTGTGATATCTCGCTTGGCGAGTCTGTATATATGCATAATTTGGAATCCACCATTTTGTAAATATAGTTGAATTCTTCTTCATTTAGTGAACTGCCTTCTAATATCATAGTATCTACTTCTATATTTGATGACTTTATCAAATCTGAAATGTCACTAGAATAATAAAAAATTAATTTATCTTGCATCAACTTGCCTGTAATAGATAAATTCTTTTTATTCTTTATAAGGCAAACTCCTGCGAGATTGTACTTTAGTGCAAGATCTACATCATCAACTGATAATACCTTATCTTTTCTACTTGAAAGAATTGAAAGTTCATTATTTATTACATCTCTCTCCTTATTCTCTCTATCATATAGGTAGTAGTCAACTACATCAATAATATCTAAAGTTTTTTGTGTAATTTTTAGCTTATTATAAAATATTATCATTTTTTTCTTACCTCTAAAAATTCTTTAAATATAAATATAAATATATATATATATTTATGTTATCATACTTATAAGGAAAGGAGTTATATGAAACTTGAGTTTAAAAATATATCTAAGAGTTTTGGAAGTAATAAAGTTTTAGATTCTATAAGTTTTGCTGCTACTTCTGGTAGAGCTCTTGGTTATTTAGGTAGAAATGGTGCTGGAAAAACAACTAGTATAAGATGCTTAATGAATGTCTTTAAGCCTGATTCAGGGGAATTTCTAATAGATGGAATGCCATTTAACCCTAAAAAAGTATCAATTGGATACATGCCTGAAGTCAGGGGGTTATACGATAAAGAATTAATTTTAGATCAATTAGTATATTTTGCAGAACTTAGAGGGCTTAATAAAAAACAAGCAAAAGCAAATTCAATGGAGTGGTTAGAAAAGGTGGGTCTAGCTGAATATGCAAGGAAGAAACTATCTGTTCTATCAAAGGGAAATCAGCAAAAAGTTCAGATAATCCAATGTCTGATTCACAATCCAGATATAATTATACTTGATGAACCTTTTAGTGGACTTGATCCAGTTAACTCTAAACAACTACAGCATATAATAATAGAACAGCTAAATATAGACAAGATAGTAATCTTTAGTAGTCACCAGATGAGCTATATCGAAGACTTTTGCGATGATATTGCCCTTCTTCACAATTCTAAAATTGTACTTTCTGGGAATTTAGATGAAATAAAGAAGGCAAAGAGCCTTGGAAAATATGTGGTTAGAGCTAGAGAAAATTCAAAATTATTATCTCTACTTGAACAGAAGGAACTTTCTTATTATAAGATTAAAGATGACTACATAGTTGACTTAAAAGATAGAGATACAAACGAATTATTAAAGTCCATTATAGATTCAAATATAGAATTAGAATCATATAGCATTTTTAAACCTTCACTTCAAAATATATTTATAGAAATGGCAGGTGGTATAAATGAGTAAAATTTTTACAGTAATGAAATTTGAATTTCTTTCAATTGTAAAAAAGAAAGCATGGATAATTTCTACAATTATTGTTTCATTGCTTCTATTTTCACTACAATTTATAATACCTATATTTCTCAAATCTGGGTCATCTTCTATTAATTTTTCTGATACTGACAATCAGAGTTCAAATAAATTATTCTTATTTGTAAATGATTCAGTATACTCTAAGGAAGAATTAAGCAAGATACTAAAAGACACTGAGATAGTTTACACTAATAGTGAAGAAGAACTTCAAAATAAAGTAAAAGATGAAAATCTTTTAGGACTTTCGATATCAACAGATCAAGACGTTACACTCTACTCAAATGATACAGTTTCTGATGAAAAGCTAGATGAATTCTCTGAAAAATTCAATGAATATAATATATCTAAAAAATATAATATAGATTATGAGAAATTTATAAGCGAGAAATCTAATACAAAAGTAAAATTCATTATTCTTGAAGAAAGAAATATGTTTAAGAAATTTATTGGTATGGCAATATGGTTTGTGCTCTACTTTTTAATACTTTCATATGGTAGTATAATAGCAACTTCTGTAGCTAAGGAAAAGTCTACTAAAGTAATGGAAGTCCTTATAACTACAACTTCTACAAATAACTTACTATTTGGTAAAGTACTAGGTTCGTGTCTAGCTTCATTTTTACAAATAGCTATATACACGCTTTCTGCTTTAGCTACTTTATATTCACTATCTATAAAGTATGCCTTTAGAATAGGAGATATCTTCAGTATAGATCTATCAACAGCAATAATTATATTCATACTTACACTGCTTGGATTTGTACTATACATGTTCTGCTTTGCTACAGTTGCTTCAACTGTAAATAGTTTAGATCAATTAAATTCTGCTATTTCTCCTCTGACAATTTTGATAATCGCAGCATATTTCATTGCTTACCAAGCTTCTCTAGCTGGAGGAGGAAGAATTGCAAATATAGCAAGCTATGTACCTTTTACTTCTCCATTTGTAATGATATCTAGAGCTACATCAGAATCAAAGATATCTATTATTGAGCCGATAATATCTATAATTATATTGATTATTTCTTCAATAATTATTGGTATGATCGCCGCTAGAATATATAGATCTGGTACCTTAAACTATGGAAAGAGAAAGGGAGTATTTAAATCTCTAAGTGATTCATTCAATATAAAATAAAAAGGTGTTATCCATTAACACCTTTTTTTTTATTTTCAATTTTCTCTATTAAAGTATTCTCTATCAAGTATACTCATATATAACAAGTCTGTATACTTACCATCCATAAAGCAGACTTCTCTCATAACTCCAGACTGCTTAAATCCTATGCTCTCATATAGCGATATGGCTTTTTTATTTTCAGAGAAAACCTTAATTAATACAACATGCATATTTAAATTTTCAAAAGCATGTTTTAAGAGAGCTTCCATTATCTGTCTGGCATATCCCTTTCCTCTTGATTCTTCTTGAATAAAGATGCCAATTTCGCAATTTCTAGAGATTTTCTCAATCCCAAAAATTGCAGCATGCCCCACTACTCTATCAGTTTCTTTCTCTAATGCAACTAGAGATATTCCATCTTCATCCCATTTTTTTAATCTTTCAACTACTTGATCATATGTAAGTAAGAAATTTAGAAATCCATTAAATTTAACAATATCACGATCTTCATTCATCCATCTATAGAAATATTCTGCATCATTTTCTATATCTATTGGAGATAGGTATAAGTCTTTAGTCAAAAATTTCTTAACGTGTTTAGGATTCATTATCTATATTACTCCTTTTAACTATTCTATCTAAAGGCAAAAATTTTAGTACAACAATGGTTATAAGTAATTCAACTGCCAAGAATGAACCATTGTATATAATTCCATATAATTCTGGCATCATCCCCTCTGGAGCATATTCTCTAAAGAATATTATTGCACTTAGAAAGTGAGATATGAATCTTGCAAAAAATGCTATTACAACTGAAATCATAAGTTTATCTCTAAATAATCCAGAAAGTCCAATCATCATAAATGCAAGTGGATAGTCAAGTAAAACTTGCATAGGTGTCAAAATGTATCCTCCAAGCATCATGTCTATAATTCCAAATATAAATCCAGAGACCATTCCAACGCCCGTTCCATACATATAGGATAGAATAACAAGAGGAACCATACTTGCTAAAGTTACTGATCCACCTTGAGGTAACTTATAGATAATTATTAAATTAAGTACTACAGCAAGTGCTATAAACATAGACATATGTGCTATCAATCTATGTGTAAATCTTATTTTTCTAGATTTAACTATAAGTATTAGAACAATTAAAAGTGAAAGAACTACAAATCCAACTATAGGATTGCTATGAAGACTTTTAAATGTCTCAATAGTATCTCCTGGCAAGTCCTTTATCCTGTCAAATAAATTAAATGACCCCATGTCATCCTCCTTATGGTATGTATTTATTTTAATTATACCATATCTTTATGTTATAATTTTTTTGGAGGGCTTATGAAAAAACTCATATTATGTTTTTTTTGCTTCATATTCATTATAAATATGTCTTTTGCAAAAAACATAGATCCCCAGAGTCTTGGGCTTGATAGCTACATAGTTTCTGATTATGAGAGCGGATCTATTATAACAGCATCTAATTCAAAGGAAGAAATATCTGTGGGAACTCTCACACAGCTTATGACATACCTAGTTGTAATGGACGAAATGGCACTTACAAAGGGAAAGGGACTCACAGATAACATTACCGTTAGTCTTTTTAAACCTATAGACTCTAAAAATATAGATTATTTAAAAGATGGATCTTCTCATTCAATAGATGATTTAATTAAAAAAATGTTTGTATTTTCTCTATATGATTCAGCTAATGCACTGGCTTCTCACTTTGAGATAACACAGGATAGATTTATAAAAAAGATGAATAGAAAAGCTAAGCAGTTAGGAATGAACAACACTACATATTACAACGCTTCTGGTTTCTCTGAAGGAGACCTTACAAATAAATCTACTGCGCAAGACCAAATGATTCTAATAAGACATTTACTTAGAAAATATCCAATAATTCTTGATTACTTAAATATAGATAGCATAGTTAAGTCAAATGGAGAAATGTTAAAGTCACCAGTTAAGGAGTTTCAGAGTAAATTTGATGACTTTCAAGTACTAAAGATAGATGTAGATGATTCTCTTAAATCTGCAGCTGGGAGTTTTTTACTTCAAGATGAGAAGGACAGCAAGAGAATAATTGTGCTATGCTTTGGAGCTTATACAACTGAAGCTCTTGAAATGTCAATCCAATATCTAATTAATAATACAAAAGAAAACTATAACCCTTCACAGATCGATTTAATTAAAAATATTGACATGTCAATAAAGACATATCACTCTACAAAGGAGGCTATCGAAAACAAGGCTTCTGTTGAATATAATAAATATAGAAGTTATCTATTTTTCAAACAATAAAAAACTAGCCTAAGTAAGCTAGTTTTTATATTTTTTCATATTCAACTTCATTTATATCTAAAAGATACTGTGCATAGTCGTCTATTCTATATGAATGTCTGTAGTATATCTTCTTTATTCCTGACTGAATGATTGCCTTTGTACAATTAAGACACGGAAAATGTGTTACATATATATTGCAATCCTTTACAGGTATTCCTTCTTTTGCACAGTAAGTGATACAGTTTAGCTCAGCATGAAGAGTTGCAATGCAATGAGAATCTCTCATAGCATGACCAACTTCACTGCAGTGAGGTGTCTTAGATCCAGTTGATCCATTGTATCCTGTAGCAACTATTCTATTTTCAGAATTAACTATTACAGCTCCAACATTAGCTCTATCACAGGTACTTCTCTTTGCAAGTTCAAGAGCTAGATCCATAAAGTATTCTTTCCAAGATTTTCTATCAACTTGTTCTTTTTCTGATTTTACATATTCATATGATGGCATATTTACTCCACATTGTTTAATTTCCTATTTTTGGGTAAGTATATATTAGGTAGGAGGTAATATGAAAAAATTATTGATTTTGGGATTTATTGTTTGGTATTTCTTTTTAAGAGACAAAAATGAAATAGAACTTTAATTTATAAAAAGGAGCTCATCTCCTTTTTTTATCATTTTACTTCCTAAATTGATTATATCATCTTGTAACATTATATCTATAAAAAGCACTGATAGAAGATTTCCTACTTATTATCCCCTTCTCAATATAATATTCAATCTGCTTCTTATCTAAAGTTATTAAATTCTGTGATAGATAGTACCAATCTACAAGCACGTGGTAGATGTGGACTTGTGAAGATGCTTCTTCTTTATCTATCCAATTCCCTAAGTAATTTAGACTTTTGCAACTTAAATTATTCTTTTCAAGAAGCCTTCTAACTACAAGCTCTCTGTTTTCAAGCGGTGATAACTCATCTCTTATAAAATCTAATTTATAAGAATTAACTGAATTATATACTTCTAGTACAAAGTTATAATTCATATCGTGAGCTATTATAAGAACCTCTTCTCTTTTAATTAAGTTATAGGCACTAATCTCGATATGTCTTCTTATGTGAAGATTATTCATTCTTTGAGACCTCTACATAACTCTTAGGTCTATTTATATTTAGTTCTGTGAGCTTATTAACTACAAGTCTCTTATATTTTGATATCATTGCCCAGTAATTTTCATTCTTAACCCAGAATTTTAGTTTGAACTTAAGAGAGTCACTCTTTTGTTCAACAAATACACATGACTTACCCTTGTATGCTAAAATATCATTTTCATCAACTAAATTTGTAATATTTTCTATTACTCTATCAATATCAGCTTCAATTGAAGTCAAAAACTCAACGATTACTTGAAGATCATACTTACCATAGTTATTTATTGGTCCTGACATTATCTGTGAGTGAGGTATTACTAATTTAGTATTGCTAGCTGTCCTAAGAACAGTAGATAGAATTTCGATATCTTCAACGGTTCCACTGTAGTCCTTAAACTCAATGTAGTCGCCAACTCTAAAAGGCTTAAATACCATGATAATTAATCCCATTGCAAAGTTTGAAAGTGCACCTTGTAATGCCAAACCTATAGCTAGGAAAGACCCTCCAATTGCAGCAGATATACTAACTACATTTATTCCTATCTGACTTATTATAACTATCACTAACATCACTTTTAAAAAGAATATAAGGATGTTTGATAAGAATTTTGTGACAGTCTTATCGCAGTGATTTCTCTCAGCAATTTTATTTACCAATCTCTTTATAAATTTAATAAGTACAATACCTACTAGTAATATTAGAACTATTTCAACAGCTTTAAAGCCTATTAACATAGCTAAATCCCTATATTTATCTATCATATTTCCTCCAAAATAAATGTCCTTGAAATACAATCATTAGGTGCAACCTCAACTCTCAAATCACAATCTCTGATCCCAGCTCCTTCTAAATAGCTTACAACTGTGCTCTTAGCTAACAAGGGATTGTTATGTTCCTTACTTAGATGTGCAAGCAAGATGTGTTTAAAATTGGCCCCTGACTCTATAGCCTTAAGTAAAAGTCTACTGCAATTTAAATTCGATAGATGTCCTCTATCACCTAATATTCTCTGTTTTAAAGCATAAGGGTAATTCCCCATCTCAACTAGTCTCTCTTCGTGATTTGCTTCAACAACTACAAAATCGCTCTTAATAAATCTATCTAATAGAACACGATCAGGTCTTCCGACATCTGTTGCAATAGTCATTTTTAAATTTCCATCATCAATTGTAAATCCAAAGCAATTTCTGGCATCGTGAGATATCTTAAATGGACTGAAATTTAAATCTTTAATACTAAAATCGCAATCATCTATAAATATAATATTTTTATGATTTATATCATATTTCTCAAGTATTGCAGAATACGAATCTCTATGTACATATATAGGTACTTTTTCACTTAAGCTCTTAGATATTACTTTAAGTCCCATTATATGGTCTACATGTTCATGTGTTAAAACTATAGCATCTATATCATTTAAATGGGTATCTAATTCAAGCAGTGAATTTTTTATATATTTAGCATTTTTTCCAACATCAACTAATATCTTTGAATTATTTGAACTTATAAAATGAACATTTCCTGATGAACCACTGGCAAATGAACAATATTTCAAATTAACCTTCTTTCTAGTATATTTTATTATTATTCTACATTCTTTTCAACACTTCCCTTAAAAAGCAGAGCATTTTGTTGTATAATTAAATGTAATGTTTTAGGAGGACATATGCCTATAGAAAAATCTAAAAAACAACTTAAAATTACTTCTACAGTTCTTGAAGATATATTTATTGAAGACTTTATGCTAAATGCCACAGAGCTTCAACTTAAGGTATATATCCTTGGATTAAGACATATAAAAGATAGCAATAGTTTTGATATATCTCTTCTTGCAAAGTTGCTAAACGTAGAAAAAAAAGATGTATACAACGCCTACCAATACTGGGAAGAAAGAGGCATCATTAAGATATCTAAAAAAAGTAGTGATGATCCAAAAATTGAATACCTCTCTATAATAGAACAGTACATAAGTGAAAACTTTGTTCAAAAGGACTACAATGATATTGTAAACAAGTCAAATATAGAGATGATGATAGATAAATTATCTGAATTTTTAAGTCCCTTTCCTCTAATTAGACAGGAGAGAATTCAAGTTGCTAAATTTCTAAATGACTATGAGGTAAATCAAGAACTATTAATAGAGGCCTTTGAACTATCTAAGGAATCTCAACATAGAGTTAATGCTGCTTTAAACAAACTAGATACTTGGAATAAGAATTCTCTTAAGACAATTGAAGAAGTAAAGGATTTTATGGAGAAATTCAACTTAAGAAATAAGCAGTATAGAGAAATCCTATCAGCAATAGGAAAGCCTTATTCTCTTCCATCAATTGGGGAGAAACAAATTATTGATAAGTGGCTAGATGTATACAAATATGACATGGATTATATAATTGATAATATAGCCTATGCTACTAAGAAAAATTCAAAGGTAAATATGAACTACCTAGATAAGATAATTACTTCAGATAATAAATATGATAAACAAGAGTATGACTATGATGAAGACGACATTTTTGAAGCCTTTTAATGAAACAATAGAAGAAATTCTAAAAGAGAAAAAAGAAAAAAGAGAAGCTGCTATAAATATACAAAAAGCTGTAAGAGATATGATCATTAAAAATCATAAGGATTTAAGGGATATGTTCAACGCTCTAGATACAGTCTCTCATACAATTGTAGATAGCATTCTAAACACCAAAGACCTAAAAGAGAGAAAAGATATCAGAGAGTCAGGTCAGGAAGAAATAGATAGAAGAAATAGAGAAATAGAAAAATATCTAAAAGAAAACAACCTTCTTGAAGACTATAATAAAGAACATTTCAGCTGTGATATATGTAAAGATACAGGATATGTAAAAGACAAACTATGCACATGTGTATATACTCAGCTGGCTAAATTTACATTTAACCTCTCAAATATCTCTAAGGCCCACGATATAGATTCATATACTACAGATATCATTAAAGATGAAGAGACAAAATCAAAGATGGACGAACTAGTTAAAGAAGTGAAAAAGTGGATTAAGTCTTTTGATGAGAAAAATAGCAATGGCTGGGTCTTTGCAGGCTCAACAGGTGTTGGAAAAACATATTTAATTGAGGCGATATCCCACTCATTGATAAATAAGGGAAAAATGGTGGTATATCAAACTTCTCAAAACTTACTCTCAACTCTTGAATCGCTTGGATATCAAGACAGAGAAATTATGCACGATCTACTATCTACTTGTTCTCTTCTTGTTCTAGATGACTTAGGTCAAGAGCAGAATACAGATAAATATAGATCTGAGCTATTTAGAATAGTAAACAATAGAAATATAAATGGCAAACCGATAATTATATCTACAAATATCCAAAGTCTTCCAGAGATGCGAAAAAGATATTCAGCGCCTCTTATATCTAGACTAAAACAGATGTGCAGATTTAAAATAATCGGTGGAAGAGATCTAAGAAAATTTGATAAGTAAAATAAAAAAGCCCGTATTATATATGGGCTTTTACTTTTTAAATGTCTGTCTTCTATCAGGACCTACAGATATAATTCTTATAGGAATTCCCAGTTCTTTTTCTATATCCTCTACATACTCTCTTGCCTCTACAGGTAAATCACTGTATGAACTTACATGAGTTATATCGCTGCTAAATCCCTTATATGACTTGTATATAGGCTTGGCATTTTCAAGCTTTCTCAGAGATGCTGGATAGTCTTTTACAATTTTTCCATCTATTTCATAAGCTGTACATACCTTTATTTCCTCTAGTCCAGATAGAACATCAAAGAGCATAAAAGCAAGCTTATCTATTGAATTTATTCTAATTGAGTATTTTAGAGCTACCAAATCCAGCCAACCAACTCTTCTAGGTCTTCCTGTAGTAGTGCCAAATTCTCTTCCCTTTTCTCTGATATAGTTAGCAGTTTCATCAAAAAGTTCAGTTACAAACGGACCTTCTCCAACTCTAGTACAGTATGCCTTAGTTATTCCAACTACGCTATCAATAACCTTAGGCCCTAAGCCACTTCCTACACAGAATCCGCCAGCAATTGGATTTGAACTGGTGACAAATGGATATGTACCATATGTCACATCAAGTAGTGATCCTTGAGCTCCTTCAAATATCAGTGATTTTCCTTTACTATATAGATCATATACCATAACTGTGGTATCCACTACATAGTCTCTTATATAATCTCTAGAAATTAGAAGTTCTTTGATCAGATCATCAGAGAGTTCAACATCGATTAGATTATATTGATTTTTTAAATATGCTATTACCTCTTCATCGCTCATCTCTAGAAAATCTACCATCCTAAGTCCACTTCTAATTATCTTATCTGTATAACATGGACCTATTCCCTTAAGAGTAGTACCTATCTTTCGAAGTCTCTTACTCTCATTTATTGCATCTTTTTCCTTATGATGAGGTAAAACTACATGTGACCTATCAGAAATATATAAATTTTTTAGATTCACTCCCTTATTTAGCAATTCTTCCATTTCTAGCTTTAATGCTATTGGATCTATTACCATACCATCAGCAAGAATATTTATTACATTCTCTCTCAAAATTCCAGAGGGAATTAAATGAAGAGCATATTTTTGTCCCTCTACAACTATTGTATGACCTGCATTATTTCCGCCCTGAGCTCTTACTACTACATCGGCATTTTTAGCACTATAGTCTAAAATCTTGCCTTTTCCTTCATCTCCCCATAGGGCGCCAATAATTACTTCTACTGACATACTATTCTTCCCTTCTATAATTGGCGAATTTTGTCTGTTCAGCTATCCATGTAAGTGGAACTGTACCTATCTCTCCATTTCTCTGCTTTGCAACTATTATTTCTGCCAATGATGGATTTTCTGTAGCAGTATTATATACTGCATCTCTATATATAAATAGTACTAGATCGGCATCCTGTTCAATAGCTCCAGATTCCCTTAAATCAGATAACATAGGTCTATGATTAGATCTCTTTTCTGGTTCACGTGAAAGCTGGCTTAGAGCTATTATCGGACATTCCATTTCTTTAGCTAATTCCTTAAGTCCTCTTGAGAAGCTAGAAATTTCTAATTGTCTATTCTCATGTCTAGAATTGGCACTTCCCATGAGTTGTAAGTAATCAATTAAAACTAGATCTATTTTTTTATGCTGTGCCTTATATTTTCTTAACTTACTTCTGATTGAGTTTAGAGTTATAGCAGGGGTATCATCTATATACAAGTTGGATGAGATGAACTCATCTGCTGCACTGCTAAGAGATAGCCACTGACTTGAGTTGAGATCTCCCTTTAGTACTTTCTCTAGAGGAATTCCACTTCTACTTGATATAAGTCTATACATTAGTTGATCTTTTGACATCTCAAGCGAGAATACACACACATGTTTATGTTGCTTGATTGCTACATTCTCACATATATTCATCCCTAACGATGTCTTTCCCATAGATGGTCTAGCAGCTAATAATATGAGCTGACCCTTCTGAAGTCCATTTGTTTTTTTATCTAGATCCACAAAGTTTGTAGGAAGACCTAAAAACTCATCTTTGGACTTACTCCTCTTTGAAATCTCTTTAGTTACAAAGTCTGCAATCTCTCCAGCATGAACTAAGTCCCTTATA
>JAEZUZ010000066.1 GCA_023443345.1 Bacillota bacterium | reverse complement strand
CTATTGAATCTGGTGGAATATAAGCTCCTATACTTACTGCACCTAAGAAAAATAATTCTAAGTTTGCACCTATAATTAATCCCTGTGTCAAATCACCAAGTACTAGACCAACTAAAGGACCTAAAACAATTGGTCTATTAATATAAAGTGAACCAAATTGATAATCTAGCACACCTATAGCACCAATAAGACCTATTAAAATTGCCTGTAACATTTTGCCTCCTATAATTTATTTAAAACATTTTTTGTATCAGAAGCTAATTGTCTAATTTCAACTTCTATTCCCTTGTCAATCATCTCATTTATATATTGCTTATCTTCTTCGCTTACAAAGATAACCTTATCAAGAGATTGATAGCCTTCTTTAGGCTTTGTACCACCAAGATTTACACTTTTAATTGCACTACAACCATCAACTAATTTTTTAGCGTCTTCTATTGTTTCAACTACAATTAAAAGTTTGTACTTATCTGTTACACCACTATTGATAGCATTAATTGAATCTTCAATATTCTTTATAACTAATTTCACTCCTGATGGTTTTGCTAATTTTAAAGTCGTCTTCCATATTTCATTAGTTACAACTTTATCACTAGCAACAAGTATGCAATCAGCTGAAAGTGAATTAGTCCAAGAAAAAGCTACCTGACCGTGAACAAGTCTGTGATCTACTCTACAGAGTTTAATCATAAAAACCTCCTATAAAAAATCTTCTTCTTGAGAAATAGCTCCATTTACATATACAATTGAACTTTCTCTTACTTCATTAAATTTTTCTAATAATTCATCAATAGTTGAATCTTTAAAAAGAAATAAATTAATAAGTAGAGCCAAATTCATTCCTGTAAAAATATGCATATTTAATTTACCTAAATATTTTGAAAATTGATTATTTACACTCCCGCCCAATAAGTCAGTAACAACTATTACTTCGTCTTGACTACCAAATTTGCTCAATAAATTTTCAACTTCATCTGTTAAGTTATAATACTTGTCTAAGTAAGTCTCCATAACTATCACATTTTCCTGTTCACCAACTATCAATTTAGATGCTTCATAAATACCTCTAGCAATAGTTGAATGTCCTGCAATTATGAAATATCTCATATAATTAACCCCTTGAAAAAATTCAAATTTTTCATATCACTTTCTACTGGATTCATATAGTATTTTGAACTTACACTTTCAAACGTTATGTAACCGCTGTAGTTATTTCTTTTAATTTCTTTTAAGTAACTAAATATGTCACATTTGCCATCTCCTAATGCCAAATGACCTGTGGGATTTCCATCTGTCAGATGTATATGATTAATTTTATTTTTAAATCTTAAAAAATAATTTTTAATATCATCACCACTTCCATTCATAGCACCAGTGTCTAAGCAAATATATAAATTTTTTCTATCTACGCAATTTACATATTTTTCAAGTTCATCTAAACTTCTGACTAAATTTGTTTCACCACTTTGCAATGCTTCAATTGAAAGTTCAACTTCTTTTTTCAAAGCATGATCACATATATTTTGCATCATTTTTATAGACGCACTATAGGCTTCTTCTCTTTTCTTATCTAAAAATCCCCATCCTGAAGTTACAATAACTTTATTTGCACCTATTTTTGAAGAAATATCTATAATATTTTTGTAGTAATTAAATACATTAATCACCAATTTAGAATCTAAAGTTGCTATGTTATTTGGTTTAGGATTTGTCTGTTCTGGACATATGGCAATAATACTAATATCATATTTTTTTGATAACTTTTTTAACTTATCTATATCTTCATATTCCCTATGATTGACATAGAAGTGCATAGGCCCGGTCCATATTTCACAATACTTAAATCCCATTTTTGAAATTTGTTCAAAATAATACTCAAGTGTATAAAACCTATATGTTCCATTAAAGGAAGATAATTTAAAATTCATTTTCTTCTGTACTTTCTCTATCATTATGCTTTATGTAATCATATAAATAAGCTATTTCACTAATTGGAATTTCAACATTATAGAAAGACAAAATTCTATCAAATGCTTTTTTAGCATAATTTATAAAATTTGAGTTTTCTCTTATAAATTCATCAAGATTGTCATATTTTTCTATTTGATTTTTAGTAACTAATCTTTCAACTAACAAACATGTGTGGATATAAATTCCAACTCTAGTTTTAGAATTAAGTTTAATCTTTGTATAGTATTGAAGTGAATTTATAAAATCTTCAACTGAATCAAGCAATCTTGGAGCATTGAGAATTGTCAGATTTTCAAGTAAAGATTGAAGTGAAAAATTCTTAAGTAGAGATTCTTTAAATTTTTCAATTTCTAAATCATTTAAGTAATTTGAAAGAACTCTTTCTACCTTTCCTATTTCTTTTGAATTTATAATTTGTTCTAAACTAACTGATTCTATATTTTTAATTTTTAAATCTATAGGAGCAATCATAAGTAGAACATCATATATTTAAAATACTCTATCCTTCAATTCATTTTTCTTTAACTCATGGTAATCATAATCAAATAGCTTAAGTTCAATATTTTTTGGAAGACTCTCTTTAAATAATCTTGCCAATTTCTTTGCAACTAATATATCTACATCGTTGATAAATAATATTGCTTTTTCTTTCTTTGCAACAGAAAGCAATTTATAGTTCGATGTTATTTCTTTGCATGCACTATCAAGCATATTTTTAATATCAATACCTTGAAGTATCTTCATTCCAATATTTAATGCCATAGAAGTAGATATGTTATTTATCACTCCAATATTTACAGAACTTGAAATATCATCTCCTATATGTTCTAATGAGCCCATATCGACAAGTAAAATTATATTTTTAAGATGTAGGTTTTCATTTATAAATTTTTGAACCTTATAACTTATCTCTTTTACTTCTGTATTTAAAGGCATATCTAAAGACTCAAATATAAATTGACCTAAAAGTGAATTTGCAGCTTCAGCTATTGAACTTGCCGTACTATATCCATGACTTATTATTATTCCTAAAGTATCTTGATTTATGAGATTTGAGTTATAAAACTTTATATTCAAAATAAGAAATATTAGATTCATACTCCCTATATTTATATTTAAGTTATATTCAATATTTTTTCTAATTAAATTTGCAATTATAAATTCATCTTTTAATTCTTCCTCTAGTAAGTTAAGAAGATCTTTTATATTCTTTATATTTTCTTCCTGCCACAATTTAAATGAATGATTATAGTCTTTTTGAATTGCTATCATTCTTGATAACATGTATGAAGAATTAAATGACATATTTATATTTTTTGAATTTTTATATTTATTCAAAATTTCTGAAACAAGATTTTCAATAATTTTAATTTTTTCATCTACTCTATAATTTTCAAAAAATAATAAATCATAATACTCTCTAATAGTTATCTGAGATTCTTTTAAGAAAGTGTTAAAATCATACTTATTGTTTATATAAGTATTTATAATTTCTGACCACATTGTGGTAATTTTGCTTTCTTTTTTGTATATTACAATTTCGCTTAAATCATAGAATTTATCTTCCTCAATATTTTGAGTAATATCTAATTCTCTTAACATCTGTGTTGGTAGATGGTGAATATAGATGTATATAGTATCTTCATTTTTCTGATTAATAAAAGCATTAGCAAAAGTACTTTTTATATAAATCATTAATTCATCTATATTATTTTCATATTTATAGTCGATAAAATAATTTATCAACTTTTCTGAAACTTTAAATTTTGAATTAAATTTTTTCTGATTTTCTAAAAAAAGGCTATATACTATTTCTCTCTTCTCTTCTAAAGATCTTTCGTAAAAATTAGGAATATTGCATACAACAGGAGTATTTAATAAAAATGACTTATTAAATATATTTATTGGATTAATCTCAGTAGAAAAAATTATCCTTAGATTTTTGTTTATCCCTTTAGATATAACATCAACTAATTTTTCCTGAGTCAAATCACTCAAATTTTCAGAATTTTTTATATATAAC
>JAEZUZ010000063.1 GCA_023443345.1 Bacillota bacterium | reverse complement strand
GGATTGTGAATCTTTATATATCTCTAAGACAATCTTATTATTTTTAATAATTGACATGTGCCACAATTCCTTCTGTGGATCATATTCAATTAATTTTATAGGAAGTTCAATTAAATCTCTCTGAGTTTGAATTAGATTTTCTACTTCTTTAAGATCTGATTCTTCAAGTCTATCTTTAAAGAAACTTAGAGTAACAAGCCCATTATCGCTTATAGATATAGTTGCATTTTTATACTGTATTAATTGACTTGTTATCATAGATTCAATTAGAGTGTGAAGTTCTATATAATTATCCTGTATATTTAAAAATACATCGATAAAATCTTCTTTTTTTATAGGTGTATGGTAAAATGACAGAAAATAGAGAATTTTTAATCGTTGTCTAATTTCTATATCAGTATTATCTGGTTTAAACATTTTTACTCCTTAAATATTATTATAACATGAGGTATATTATTATGGTTGATAAAATTTGGTTATTTGCCTTTGGGATATTGATAATAGTTCTGATTGGAATACAATATACACTAATTAGTATTGTTAAATATCTTCAAGAGGTATTAAAATATTTAAAAAAGTTATAAAATAGAATTGAGAGTTCCTTAATGGAACTTTATTATAAAATTAACAAAAACTAAAGAAAAGGTGATATTTTTGTTTCGTAATAAATTATTATAGAAAGGAAATGATATGATATCACTTGTCGTTCAAAATCTTAGTGAAACAGAAATTGTCCCAAGTAGGAATGATTTGGAGAAGCTCAATGAATTCATTGAGATTTATTGCAAGAGATTTGAGTCCACACTGATAACTATGGGCTACAGAGAGTCTTTAATTTATGCAATATTTAAAAAAGGAAAAAATCCAAGTACAATGTGCTTTGGAATTTTTGATGCCTACTCATATTTTTTAGAGGATAAGTACAATAATTTATATAATTTTAAGATTAGATTTTTGGATGTATCTACTAAGGAAGAATTCTTAGATTTGCTTAGAACTATCAATGCATTAAGCTATAATACACTTAATCTTGTAAAAGAGATAAGCAGATATGAGAGTGATAGGAGTTATGACTTTACCTACATAAGGGATGTTCTAGATGATGAATTAAATTTAGAGGAGTTTAGAAATCAGGTGATTATGGAGCCAACAGGAACATATTTAATTGACACATCACCAACTTTTAATTTTTATAGCAAGAAGAAGAATAAGAGAAGAGAAAGGGCAGAAAAATTTCTTGAAGATTTTTTGCTTTCAAAAAACATCAGCAAAGAAGAACTTATGAAAGAACACAAGCTTGTATGCCTTCTAGTTAAAGCTTATAGGACTGATACAGATTTAAGTTTTAGAGATATAGGCTATGTTCTAAATTTATCTCATACAACTATCATAAGAATTTACAATAATGGGAATAATTAGTATTGATTAAGAGAACCCTCAAATATATAATATTAAAAAAGGAGGGTTCATGAGAAGAGAAGTTCTTTATACTAAAGAAGAAATTCAGGCAAAGGTTCAAGAATTAGGAAGACAAATAACACAGGATTATAAATCAAAGGAAATACTAGTAATTTCGCTTTTAAAGGGAAGTTTTATATTTGCAGCAGATTTAATAAGAAATATAGACTTAGATTGTCAAATAGAATTTATGGTTACTTCTAGTTACCAAAATGACTTTCAATCAAGTGGAGTTGTAGATATAGTCTATGACTTAAGCGAGCCAATTGAAGGTAGAGATGTACTGATAGTAGATGATATCATTGATTCAGGCAGGACAATGAAAAGCGTCTATGAAATGTTAAAAAAGAGAAATCCAAATACACTTAGAACTTGCACCCTCTTAGATAAGGCTTCTAGACGAGAAGTTGAATTTGAATGTGACTATGTGGGTTTTGATATAGAGGATAGATTCATAGTTGGTTATGGCCTAAATTATGGAAAACTATATAGAAATGTAGATCACATATTTGAATTTATTAAGGAGTAATTATGTTAAATACAATAAAGGTTTTAGATAAGGGGTACGTAAGGCTAGTTGATAAGTTGGGTAGCGATTTGACACCTGTTAATGCAGCAAGAGTATCTTTTAATAAAGAATCAAAAGAGTTCAATGAAAAAGATGAGATGCTAGTTAAATTCCTAATAGAAAATGATCATACATCTCCTTTTAGGCATGCAGCTATGCAGTTTGAAATATATGCACCTCTTATGGTTGCAAGACAATGGTGGAAGTATATTATTGGTTCATCTCATCAGGAAGGATGTTATGAATCTCTAAATGCTTGGAATGAAAGTTCTAGAAGATATATAACAGAAGAAATAGTCTTTTATGTACCACAAGAGGACGCTTGGAGATCTATGCCTGAGAATATGAAGCAGGGAAGTGGCGATAACTTAGATGTTGAAATTGGATCTAAGTTAAGAGAAAAGTTGTTCGAGCAAATTGACTATGGAATGAAAAATTATGACTGGGCTGTTGAAAATGGCGTAGCTACAGAACAAGCTAGATTATTTTTACCAAGTGCCTATGGTCTATATGTAAGATGGTATTGGAC
>JAEZUZ010000060.1 GCA_023443345.1 Bacillota bacterium | reverse complement strand
CTATTCAATGAAATGTACTCTTGGTTAGGATTTACACAAGATAAGCTAAACGACGTAGTATTAACACCATCATATGTGGAAAATCTATTAGTAAAATTAGCTAGAGTAAATAAAGATAGCTATGTGTGGGATTTTGAAACAGGAATCGGGACATACTGGGTAGAAGAGGGACAAAAGATTGAAACATCTTCG
Organism: Bacillota bacterium; assembly: GCA_023443345.1. Lineage (GTDB taxonomy): Bacteria > Bacillota > Clostridia > Peptostreptococcales > Acidaminobacteraceae > JAEZUZ01. The sequence continues at coordinate 9,802 of JAEZUZ010000060.1, read as the reverse complement.
CCTACATGGAAAAAGATCAAAATGCAAGCTAAAAAGCTAGGTGTTATTATTCCAGTTTCAAGAGAGTTTTTGAACTGCAAAAGACCTCAATTTTTGATGACACATTCAGTAAGATTATATCAAATGAACTGTGGGGATTAGTAGATGTGAGTATTATAAAATAGTGTGGGTATATTTTATAAAAATAAGGAGGAAGAAAATATGAAAAAAGTAGTTATGTATACATCAGATACTTGTGGATATTGCCACATGGCTAAGGATTTTCTAAAAGCTAACAATATCGAATTTCAGGAAAAAAACATCTCTGAATCAGTAGAATATAGAAATGAACTTATGGCTCAGGGATTTATGGGAGTTCCAGTTATAAAGGTAGATGAAGAAGTTATTGAGGGATTTGACAAGAAGAGACTTCAAGAGCTTTTATTAGATAAGTAATGAATATCGGAGTTTTATGTGCTGCTTCTCTTGAATTTGATGCTGTAGTAGAGAGACTTAAAGCAGTAGAGGAAAAAAGTGTATTAAAAAGAAGATTTGCAAGTGTAGATATTTCTGGTAATAGATATTTTATAATTCAAACTGGAATAGCAAAGGCAAATGCTGCAATGTCAGCTCAGTACTTAATAGACAACTTTAAACTAGATTTACTTCTTAACTTAGGCACATGTGGTGCTCTTAAAGATAAATTTGAGATAGGTGATGTAGTTGTCTGTCAAGAGATAATAAATCACGATTTAGTCAGTGAGATGATAATAGAAGGTCCTCCATATACTTATGAAGGTATTTTTAAATTACCCGAAGATTTAAGGGACAAATTTGTAGATAGTAGCACTAAGACTGTAAGAATAGTCACTGGTGAGACTTTTATAGATGATGGAAATAGAAATGATATAATCAATCGCTATCATCCAGATGTCGTTGATATGGAAACAGCAGCTTTTGCACAAGTAGCTTTTAGTAATGATGTGAAGTTCATTTCTATTAGAGCAATCAGTGATACACCTAAAGAATCTGGATTAGATGTGTTTTATAGAAATGCACAGATGGTGACTATGAAGGCAACGGAGTATTTTTTAAGTAAAATATAGTTGCTTTTTTTCTTTTTGAAGTAATAGTGTATAATAGTTATATGTCAGTTCGAAACCATCCTGACAAAAAACAAAACTAAGGAGAAAATATGAAAACTAAAAAGATTGCAGTACTTGGAGTTATAGCTGCACTATATGTGGGCTTGACTGTAGCTTTGGGTGAGATTGGATATGGCCCAGTTCAGTTTAGAATTTCTGAAGTTTTAAACTTGCTTGCCTTCTTTCATCCAGTTTATGCAATTGGTGTAACTATCGGGTGCGCTATTGCAAATTTCTATTCATTTACACTTATAGATGTAGTTGTAGGTTCTCTTACAACACTTGTTGCAATGTTACTTATGTGGAAGTTCAGAAAGCATGCTTTTTTAGCTACTCTTCTTCCTGGATTGCTTAGCTTTACTGTAGCTATAGAGTTATACTATATTGCAAATTTACCATTTTTACCTACTTATGGATCTATTTTATTAAGTGAGGTAATAATATGTACAGTTATTGGATATCCTATTTATTTAAAGCTAAAAAGCAACGATAAAATTTCTGCAATGCTTTCATTTAAGGAGTAATTAGGAGGAATAATGAAAAAAGGTATTAAATTTTTTGTGGCCTTATTTCTATTTCGAATAAAGATGATATTTTCTAGTTCTGATAGCATCTCTAACATGGATTCATCTCTTAAGATAGATCCAGATTTTGTAAAGAAGTTAGATAAGCCAAAGAACTTTATTGTTGTGTTAGGAAGTATTGATCCATCAAGAGTTGGTGAAATTTTAGCTAATGCATTTAAAGTAGAAGTTAAGAGCTATATATGTGCAAAGAGTATAGATGAGCTTTCATATCTCATCTTAAAGGAAAGTTCTTTTACAGGTAAAAATGAAATAGAGTATGCTATTTTATCGATAAATCTAGATAGAAGACATGAAATTTTTAATACTTTTGACCCAGACATTTTAGTTTTAACTGAAATTATGGATGATTCTCTAATGAGTTCAATCTCAGATATACATCTAGATATACATAAGATAATAAAACCAAGTACAAAACTTGTAATTAATGCTGATGATCCAAATCAGGAGACATTTATCAATGAAAATTCTTTCTTATATGGGATTGATATGCTAGATGGAGAGAAACTCATAGACTTTGATAAAAATAATAATATATATAATGAAGACTTTGAAGCATACGAGTATAAATTCAGAAGATATGCTCAGATTGGAAGGATTTATAATAATAATGATATAAGCTATGCGATGGAGAGAGTTGATAATCAAAGTATAGTAGTTAGTGAACACGGGATCAAACAAAATTATAAATTAGTAGTAGAAAATAATACGTTATCTTATTATAAAGAGATGGCCTATATTGTCACTATGAGAGCTTTGGGGTTTGAAAGGGAATATATATCAAATATAACTGACTTTATTGAGCCAAAAAATTTAATTGATTTTAGCAGAAATAATGTAGTTATATATCCTCACAATAGAAATGAACATTTTATAACACACATATTGAATTTAGCTTCAAATAAGTCTCATAATGTAGAAGTAGTAATTGAGGTAGATCATATAGATACATTCTTCTTATATAAAGCTAAATACACAAATGAAAATATAGAAAGATATTACAACGTAGGTAATTTTGCATATGAGGCAATGCTTGCTCAGAGATTGCAAGCAATAGAAAACATTTCTATATTTTCAAATATGGAAGAATTTAAAGATGTATATGATAGTAATAAGTATTATTTAATACTTACAGATCATACGGAAAATCTTAAATTTGTAGATGGTGGTGAAAAAAATGAAAATTGAATGTATATATCCTGAATTCACATATAAATTTGCAGAACAAGCTACTATCGAAATTCTTAAAAGGACATGTGATACTGTAATTACACATGTTGATGAAGAACCTAAATTTATAAGTGATCAAGACATCAAAATGGTACTTGTACCGCCATTTGATAAGGCTCACTTTAATAAAATAGTTGAGAGATTATCTAATTATAAGAGCGATATCGAAAAATCTATTTCAAGAATTTTATGGGTGGTTTTAGCTGATTCTATTGATATATTCTCTAAAAATATTACATATTTTGGAAAAGAATTTACTGGACTTTCTATACTAGATGTAGATATTAAAACTACTGGATTTGAACTAGTTAAGCAGAAAGCAAGTTATAAATGGGAAAAGATAGTAGGTCTGCATAATAAGTTTAGAGAGTACAAGATATACAATGACAAGGAATATGAAGAAATTATAAGTGACTCTTCAAAGGTAGTTGGCTTTAAGTATAGTAGGCTTAAAGCGATAGATATGTATGGCCCTTTATTATTGCAAAATCCTAGTTATTTAAAAATGTTATTAAATGATAATGAGTTTGAAGTAAAAGAGTTAGCTTTTGAAGAAAATCTCAAAGAAATATATGTAAAAAGAAGTCTTAATTAATACACTAAAAGAGAAATAAATATATTAATGAAAATTGTACCAGGCGTATCAAACATATTAAATTAGCAAGCGCATAAAAATGGGCTTGCTTTTTTAGTTGTTAAAAAAAATTAAAGTTTACATTTTTTATACTGTGATTAAGAAATTAAATTTCAAAAAAAGCCTATAATATAAATAAAAAATAGAAGTTTTATGTTTTGAAAATATGTTTCATAATATTTTTTGAGATTCTAAAAAAGGTATATTTATATTTTTAGTTTAAAATATTGTTTTTTAATTGTTGAGTTCTTGTCAATAAAGTTGTAGAATAAAAATGTAATAAAATTTGAAAGGAGCATACAATGAGTTTAGTAGGAAAAAAATTTGAGTATACTAAGAAAGTAACAGATGAGGATATTCGTCTTTTTGCACAAGTTTCTGGAGACCACAATCCACTGCACTTAGATGATGAATATGCTAAGACTACTATGTTTGGAAGAAGAATTGCTCACGGAATGATCAGCGCTAGTTTTATAAGTGCTGCTATAGCAATGGAAATTCCGGGTGAAGGAACAACTTATTTAAGTCAAAATCTTCAGTTTAAGAAACCAGTTTTTCCTGGAGATACACTTAAAGTGACCCTTGAAATTACAGATTTACAAGAAAAATCTAAATTTTCTATTGCAACTGTATCAACAGTTGTTGAAAATCAAGATGGAGATATTGTTACACAAGGTGAAGCTAAAATAATTCCATCAAAAGATGCTCTTTAAATATACTTTAAAATTTAATAATTAACTATAATTAGAAGGCTTATAAGTCTTCTTTTTATACTCATTAAGAAATTGGAGGATTTTTAATTTATGTTAGGAATTTTATTGGGACTTATTGTATTAGTTGTACTAGCATACAAAGGATACAATATGGTTTGGGCAGCACCAGTTGCAGCACTTGTAGTAGCAGCAACAGGGGGCCTTGACTTATTCACTACATATACAGACACATATATGGGAGGTCTAGTTGGTTTTGCTAAGTCTTGGTTTCCAGTATTCTTATTTGGTGCAATTTTTGGAAAATTAAAGGAAGTTACAGGATCTGCTAAGTCAGTTGCTCATGCTATCAAGAGAGTGGTTGGAGCAAAAAGAGCAATTCTAGCTGTAGTTTTAGCTTGTATGGCTTTAACATATGGTGGAGTTAGTTTATTCGTAGTTGTTTTTGCTATCTACCCTATGGCAGTTGAATTATTTAGAGAGGCTGATATTTCAAATAGACTTATACCAGGAGCAATTTCACTTGGAGCATTCACTCTTACTATGACAGCAGTTCCAGGAAGCCCTCAGTTAAACAACCTTATAGCAGCTAAATATTTAGGAACAGATGCTATGGCAGCTCCTATACTTGGTTTAGTAGCTTCATTAATTATGTTTGGTCTAGGATATGTTTGGTTAAAATATAGAGAGAACAAACTAAGAAAAAAAGGCGAACATTTTCAAACAGGTGTTTATACAGATATCGAAAAAGATGCAGTTTGCCATTCACATTGGAGTTTTGGTCTTATAGCTTTAATTGTAGTAGTTGTAGCTCTTAACGTATTTAAATTACATGCTGTACTTTCAATTGGTATTGGTATTATAATTTTAGCTTTATTACATATCAATCAGTACAAGAAATTTGCTGATGTATTAAATGAAGCTGCAGTAGGAAGTACTACATCGATCATGAACACATCAGCTGCTGTAGGATTTGGTTCAGTAGTTAAGGTTGTTCCTGGATTTGCAGTATTAACAGCTAAACTTTTAGGATTAGGTGGTTCTGCACTATTTAGTGAAGCAGTATCTATTACTACTCTAGCAGGTGCTACAGGTTCATCTTCAGGTGGTATGACAATTGCTCTTGAAGCTCTTGGAAGCAAGTATCTTGAGATTGCTCAACAAACTGGAATATCTCCAGAAGTATTCCACAGAGTAGCTACAGTAGCTAGTGGTGGTCTAGACACACTTCCACACTGTGGAGCTGTTGTTACACTTCTAAGTGTATGTAGATTGAAACACAAAGATTCATATTTTGACATCTTTATGTGTTGTTGTGTATTCCCAATCGTTGCAGTTCTAGCTATAGTAATACTTGGATCAATGGGAGTAAAGTAATAAAAAATAAATTAAGTAAATTAGTAAAAGCTTTTCATTTTTAACTTTGAAAAGCTTTATTTTTTTGTTAAAATTATATAAAGAGATAAAACCAAGGAGTTATAAATGATACATTTTGGGATTGATTCAAGAGCCATAGATGCATATATAAATGGAAAGCATTATAGAGCTTTTGAAATATTTGGGGCTCATAAAATAGAAGTAGAAGGACGACAGGGAATAAGATTTTGCGTCTATGCTCCTTCTGCTAAGAGTGTCAGAATTGTGGGAACTTTTAATGGCTGGAATCCAAATGTAGATTTTATGCAAAATATTGAGGGCACAGGAGCCTATGTAATATTTATTCCAAATATAGAGTATGGAACTCTATATAAATATGTAATAGAAACTAGCAATAATTTACTCCTTTGGAAAAATGATCCATATGCTTATAAGGTAGAACAGAGGATACAGGGTTCAACTATAGTTAGTGATATATCTGGCTATTCTTGGAATGACAGTGAATTTGTAAAAAATAGAAATCAATTCCAAAGTTACAACAGTCCAATAAATATATATGAAGTTAATTTAGCTTCTTGGAAGAGGCATCCAGATAATAGATATTATACATACAGAGAGTTAGCTGATGACTTAATAGATTATGTAAAATACATGGGATATACTCACATAGAATTGATGCCAGTAACTGAATATCCATTTGATGGTAGCTGGGGTTACCAGCAGATGGGATATTATGCAATAACAAGTAGGTTTGGTACAGCTAATGAATTTATGGAATTTGTAGATAGGGCTCATCAGAATGGAATAGGTATAATTCTTGATTGGGTTCCAGTTCATTTTCCTAAGGACTCTTTAGGATTGGCATATTTTGATGGGCATGCATTGTATGAATCTTCTTACTATGAAGAGGCTTACAACCCTCAATGGGATACCTTAAATTTTGATTACAACAGAAGACATGTATGTAATTTCATGATTTCGAACTTGGTATTTTTAATAGAAAAATTCCATATAGATGCAATTAGAGTTGATGCAGTAGCAGAGATGATATATAAGCAGTATCACTCTAATTCAGAAAGTTTATATAAGGAATGTGGAGTTTCCTTCCTCAAGGAAATGAACTTCTATATAAAGCACGATTTTGAAGTTTTAATGATGGCAGAAGAATCCTCATCTTATAAAGGAGTTACAAGTAAGAAGGGGCTTTCAGCACTTGGATTTGATTACAAATGGGATATGGGTTGGATGCATGATACATTGAAGTATATGCAGATGGATCCAATTTTTAGACAGCACCATCATGACAAACTCACATTTTCAATGATGTATGCCTTTGATGAATATATGATACTTCCACTTTCTCACGATGAAGTAGTTCATGGAAAGAAATCACTTCTTGACAAAATGCCAGGAAATTATGAAGAGAAATTTATGCAACTTAAGCTGCTATTTCTCTATCAGTATACTCATCCAGGAAAGAAACTCAATTTTATGGGTTCTGAATTCGGACAATTTATTGAGTGGAATGAGTGGCAGGAACTGGATTGGTTCCTACTTGAGTATGATTCCCATAGAGATATGCAGAAGTATGTGAAATCTCTAAATGAGTTATATAAGAACAACAGAGAACTCCACGAAATTGACGATAGCTGGGATGGTTTTGAGTGGATAAGTGTTGAGAACAATTTAGAAAATATAGTTACTTTTAAGAGAATTGATAGAGATAAAAATGAATTGATTGTTGCACTCAATTTCTCTAAGAACAACAAGAAGGGATACCAGACACCTGTAAGAGGAAATAAATACGAGGTTATTTTTTCAACAAGAGAGACAGAAGATTGTAACAACAGTTTATATGAGAAAATAAATGATGTAATATTACTTGATATACCTGGTTTATCAGGTGTGATTTTAAAGGAGGTAAAATGATTGCTGGTAAAGTAGTTGCAATGATTTTAGCTGGAGGACAGGGATCTAGATTAAAACAATTGACTGTCAAGAACGCTAAGCCTGCCGTACAATTTGGTGGTAAGTATAGAATTATAGATTTTGCTTTAAGTAACTGTGCAAATTCAGGAATAGTAGATGTAGGGATACTTACACAATATCAACCATTGGGGCTTAATGCCCACATAGGTATAGGGGTACCTTGGGACTTGGATAGAAGAGTTGGAGGGGTAGAGATGCTTCCTCCATATATGAGTACTGAAGGCGGTAGATGGTATCAGGGTACAGCAAATGCAATTTTTGAAAATTTAGAATATATAGATGCACTTGATCCTGAATTTGTATTAGTTTTATCAGGTGATCACATCTATAAGATGAACTATGCAAAGATGGTAGCTCAGCATAGAAGAACAAATAGCGATTTGACAATAAGTGTAATAGAAGTTCCTTGGGAAGAAACAAGTAGATTTGGTATTTTAAACACTGATGAAGAAGGTGTAATCTATGAGTTTGAAGAAAAGCCAAAGCAGGCAAAGAGCAATTTGGCTTCAATGGGAATATATGTATTTAATTGGGCAGTCCTTAGAGAATATCTAATTGAAGATGATAAGAATAAGGATAGTGAACATGATTTTGGTAAGAATATAGTTCCATCAATGCTATGTGACAAGAAAAAACTTATGGCTTATAAATTTGAAGGGTATTGGATGGATGTTGGAACTATAGATAGTTACTGGCAAGCGAATATGGATCTTCTAAACCCAGAGAATGCATTGAATTTATTTGAAGATGATTGGAAGATATATACAAGAAACTTTGACATGCCACCACATTATTTAACTGAAGATGCTGTTGTTAGAAATTCTCTTTTAAATGAGGGTTGTGTGATAGAGGGTACAGTAAAAAATTCTATTATTTCTACAGAAGTGAGAATAGGTAAGGGTTCAGTAGTTGAAGATTCAATAATATTACCTAATGTAGTAATAGGAGAAAACTGTAGAATTAAAAAGAGCATAATTATGAGTAATTATAGATCAAAGGACAATGAGGTAATTGAAAGTAAGGATGGAAGTGTAAAACTCATTGGAACTAATGATTTAGGTATTGTAAGGTAGGGGCTTATGGATAAGGATATTTTAGGTGTAATAAACTTAGGAGAGAAAGAGGACTTAATAAGTGAATTAACTGAGCAGAGACCTCTTGCAACAGTCCCATTTGGAGGAAGATACAGGATAATTGACTTTATACTTTCAAATATGGTCAACTCCCATATTACAGATATAGCACTTGTTTTAAAGGATAAATTTCATTCTCTAAATGACCACATTGGTCCTGGAAAGTATTGGGACTTAGATAGAAAGACAGGTGGGCTTAGACTTCTATATCCGTCTCTCAATTACAATGACTTTACTATAAAATTTGGTGATTTAGAAATATTTAAGGAAAATCTAGGTTATTTTGAATCAAGTAAGAAGACACATATTTTATTTACTAGAAGTAACTGTGTTGGAAATATTGACTTTAGAAAGGCAATTAGACATCATATCGAGACTGGAAAGGACATAACTATTCTGACCAAGGAAGTAGAGGGTGCAAGAGATAGGCTTGAATATTTAGGTATGGATATCATATCTAAGGAATATGATCAAGTAAGAGTTGGAACAAATTTAGGTTCAAAAAATAGAATACAACTCTCTACGCAGATGTATCTTATAAAGAAAGAAATATTCCTTAAGATAATTAAGAATGCAACAGAAGGTGGAAAAGAAGCTTATTTTAAAGAAGCACTTGAATCAAGACTAAATGAATTCGAGACAGATATATTCCCAATAGAAGATACAATTGCATTTATAAATTCTACTCAAAATTACTTAACAGCTTCTATGAGACTTTTAAATAGAGAGTTTGCTAGTGAATTATTTTTTAAAAACGGAAAGATAATTACAAAAGCAATGGATGCTCCATCAACTCTATATATGGCCAATTCATCAGTTAGCAACTCATTGATAGCTAATGGATGTATTATTGAGGGAACAGTTGAAAACTCTATAATATTTAGAAATGTAAATATTGGAAAAGGCACAGTAGTAAGAAATTCAATCGTATTTCAAGATACAAAGATAGGAAAGAATTGTACAATAAATTATTGCATTTTAGATAAGAATGTAGAGGTTGCATCATCAAAAATTCTCATGG